>JAJYOQ010000061.1 GCA_021796135.1 Bacteroidota bacterium | reverse complement strand
TTTAATCATTTCCTGCAAATGTTTTGCATCTCTGTCCAGAGATCTGGCAACAAATGTAGCTCCGGAACCAAGTGCTAGCGAAACCGGATTAAAAGGAAAATCAATGCTGCCGTATGGAGAAGTTTTAGTTATTTTGCCTTTTTCAGAGGTTGGAGAATATTGACCTTTAGTCAATCCGTAAATTCGATTATTAAAAAGGAGTAATTTCAAATCAATATTTCTTCTGCAGGCATGAATAAAATGATTCCCTCCGATGCTTAGCAAATCACCGTCCCCGGCAGCTACCCATACCGAAAGCTCGGGTCGGCTGGCTTTAACTCCGGTTGCGATTGCAGGTGCTCTGCCGTGAATACCATGAAAACCATAAGTGTTCATGTAATATGGAAATCTAGAGGAACAACCTATACCGGAAACCCAAACAATATTTTCTTTTTTAATACCTACAAGATCCGGAAATGATCTCTGTACCTGTGCCAGGATTGAATAATCACCGCAGCCCGGACACCATCTTACATCTTGATCACTAGCAAAATCTTTTGAAGTTAGTTTTATTTCTTTAATATCCATTACTTGATCAGCCATTATTTATTTCCTCCAAGAATTTCTTTTATTTTATCGACAATATCCGAAACACGGAACGGTAAACCTCTGACAATATTCAACTGCTGCACAGGATATAGATATTCACTTCGTATTATCTTTGAAAGTTGACCGAGATTAATTTCAGGGATTAATACATTTTTAAATCCTTTAAGTACATATTCAGTATTTTTAGGGAAAGGATTTATATATTTCAAATGTGCCTGAGATACATTCAAACCGTCCTGCCTTGCTTTAATAACTGCTTCTTTTATAGCGCCGTAAGTTCCGCCCCAGCCTAATACAAGTAAATCGCCTTCCATATCGCCGTCTACTGTAAGGTCAGGAATATCGTTAACCATATTCTTTATTTTTTGTTCTCTTAGGTGAATCATTAAGTCATGATTATCCGGATCATAGCTTACTGCGCCTGTTATATTTGCTTTTTCCAGACCGCCGATTCTATGCTCGAGTCCCGGAGTCCCCGGCTTAACCCAAGGTCTTGAAAGATTTTCATCCCTCTGATAAGGAGCAAAACCCTCTTTTTTAGTCCAGAATTTAACCGGAATATCAGGTAGATCATTAACATGAGGAATCTTCCATGGCTCAGTACCGTTAGCTAGATAACCGTCAGTTAATAAAATTACGGGAGACATATATTTAACAGCAAGTCTTGAAGCTTCAAGAGCCATATAGAAACAATCACTAGGGGTAGAAGCAGCCAATACGGCTACGGGAGCTTCACCATTTCTACCATAAACTGCCTGAAGCAAATCAGCTTGTTCAGTCTTAGTCGGTAAACCTGTACTTGGACCACCTCTTTGGACATCAATAATCACTAATGGCAATTCTGTTATAATTGCTAATCCGATAGCTTCTGTCTTCAAAGCAAGACCTGGACCGCTGGTTGTAGTAATAGCGAGATTACCGGCAAAGGATGCGCCAATTGCAGAAGTAATACCTGCGATTTCATCTTCAGCCTGAAAAGTTTTTACTCCAAAACTCTTATAATTACTTAAATATTGCAGAATTTCTGACGCCGGTGTAATAGGATATGACCCAAGAAATAAAGGCAATTTACTTTTAACTGATGCGGCAAGAAAACCAAGAGCAGTAGCTTCATTACCGGAAATACTTCTATAAGTACCTTTCGGAAGTTTAGCCGGTTCAACTATATAACGAGTATTAAATAATTCGGTATTTTCGCCATAGTTATATCCAGCCATAAGTGCATTTGTATTAGCTTCAATAAATTCAGGTTTCTTGGCAAATTTCTTTTTAATCCAATTTACTGTTTGATCTACCGGTCTATCAAAGAGCCAATACATAAGACCAAGTGCAAAAAAGTTTTTACATCTTGAAATTTCTTTTTGAGAGAGCGATGTGCCTTGAAGAGCCTTAGAAGTAAGTGATCCGATAGGAACAGGATATACTTCATAACCTTCCAGACTATTATCCTCTAGTGGATTATTTTCGTACTTTGCTAATTGAAGATTTTTTCTATCAAAAGAATCCGTATTTACAATTATCATAGCTCCGGGTTTTAATTCCGAAATATTCTTTTTAATCGCCGCCGGGTTCATTGCAACTAAAATATCCGGTCTATCTCCGGGTGTATGTATATCACTGCTGCTAAAATGCAGCTGGAATCCGCTAACACCATATACAGTTCCTATAGGAGCACGAATTTCTGCGGGATAATCCGGAAGAGTACTTAAATCATTCCCCATTAATGCTGTAGTATCACTAAATTGACTGCCGGTTAACTGCATTCCGTCTCCGGAGTCGCCTGCAAAACGGACCGTAACTTCAGATAAACTCTGAATCTCTTTTTCTTTTGGCATGGTTGCTCTCTTTATTTATAATTATAACTATCAACTTTATTCCCATATTTCATGCCATTTATTAAGTAACCTTAATAAAATAAATTTATCATTATTAACGCAGAAATCATTATTAAAGCTGGAGAAATATCTAAATTTGGCTAAAAAATTGGATAAATATCGAATATATTTTTTAAATAAATTAAAAAGTAGCGTCCCTGTTTTAACTTTAATTATGCATTCTCAAAGTCGGGAAAATTCACTCTTTTATTAGGGAAAAAACCTATTATCTATTTCACCCCTTGTAATATATCAGCGAATTCTTTCGCACTTATATAACCGGTAATTCTTTTCACCTCTTCTCCTTTTGAGTTGATTATTAAAACAGTAGGGACACCGAGTATATTATATTTTTCTCTAAGTTTTTCAACATCCGGAGATAGTGTCTTAGTCATATTTGCTTTTAGCGGTATAAAATTTTCGGAAAGTTTTATAACATTCGGATCTGTAAAAGTCGAAGCATCTAATTCTTTACAAGGTATGCACCAATCTGCATAAAAGTCTATAATTACACCTTTTCCTGAAGCAACATTCTTTTGGGGCAAAGAATTTTCCGAAAATGTTTTCCAATTAATTTCATTCTTTTTTTGCGGCAATAGAATGAATGCTGCAACGACGATGAGTCCAATTGAAAATATTATCTTAAATAATCGATAGCCTTTAATATTGTTTGCTAATTTGTAAAAAAACAATATAAAAATAGCAGTAATTATAAGAAATACGGGAATAATTAAACCTGAAATATTCTTTGGAAGAATAGGCAGTAAAAAATATAAAGCCATTCCTAACAGAATAAAGCCAAAAATATGTTTCACTGAATTCATCCATTCACCGGAACGAGGAAGCTTTTTAATTTTTCCTGAAAATACTGCCAAAATCAGGTAAGGAAAACCTAATCCGAGCGCAAGAACAAAAAACATAATAAAACCATAGACCGGATCAGCTTTTGCAGCAACAAAAGTAACTAAACCCAGCACAAATGGACCAATGCAGGGTGCAGCGACAATTCCCATTGTAAGTCCCATAAAGAAGGCGCCGTAATATCCATTTTTCGCACCTCCGGCTTTAGCAACCAAACTATTAGGCATCTGAATTTCATAAAGACCGAACATACTTAATGAAAGAATGACAAAGATTAGCGATATTGAAATAATTACAAAATTATTCTGCAGAAGCGATCCAAAAACTGATCCGCTTAATGCTGTTACTACACCAATTACAGAATATGTCAGTGCCATTCCGATAACAAAAAATAATCCCATTAAAAATAGTTTTTTTGTACTGCCTTCGCTTTGACCTCCGAAAAAGCCTATCGTAATTGGTATAAGAGGATAAACACAAGGTGTAAGATTTAAAGCAAGACCGCCTAAAAAAACAAAAAGCAAACTCAGTAGAAATCCGCTAGATGCTAAAGTCGATGTTATTGCATTTGAGTTTTGGTTTGCAACTTCTTTAACCTGTGATTTCTCATCATTGAGTTTATCAAAAATATTATTATTAATTGTACTGACAGTTGTTTTTGCGTCGACTACATGAATTGTTATTGTATCGGCTGCAGAAACTGGAGAAGCACAGGTTTGATTATTACAAGATTGATAAAGAATTTTTATAGGCAATTTATAATTACCAACCGCCAGATTTTGAGGAACTGCAATTATAGCGCTTATAAAAATCTCCCCTTCCCAAACAGAAAGCATTTGGTCAGAAAAGCCGACTTTAATATTGTCTGCTTTTGGATAAACAACTTTCTTGAGACTAAACCCATTTGACGTATCAATAGAAATCACTGTCGGAATTAGATAAGATTCATTTGGCTTATCAGAATTTATATGCCAGGATTTTTCTATATCAACCCGGACTGCCAGGTTAAAATCACTGCCGGCATGCACCATATCAAGAGAAGAGTATGCTTTGATTTTGGCATGCTGTTCTTGTTTATTAAATTGCGGAAAAGCAATAACTGATGCAAACAGGAATATTGTAATTATTTTAATCAAATATTTTTTCATTTCAATCCTAATTAAAATTTAAAAAATTATTTTCTCCAGCCTTGGACAATCGGATAACGCCGGCCATAGCCGAATGCTTTTGTAGAAACTCTTAATGCGGGTGCGGCTTGTCTTCTTTTGAATTCATTTATATCAACTAAATGCAGGACAAAGCGCGCCATTTTTTCATCATTGATAGTCTTAGCAATTTCAGTAATTTCTTTATTTTCTTCAAGATACATCCTTAGGATCTTATCTAAAACCTCATATTCAGGCAGCGAATCCTGATCTTTTTGTCCGATCCTTAGTTCCGCTGAAGGAGCTTTCATAATTATCTCATGTGGAATTACTTCGGAATCCTTATTTATATAATTTGCTATCCGGTAAACATCCGTTTTATAGACATCTGCAATAACAGCCAAACCGCCGCTCATATCTCCGTATAACGTGCAATAACCTACAGCCATTTCTGATTTATTACCGGTAGTTAGCAGCAGGTAATTGAACTTATTCGAAATTGCCATTAAATAAATACCTCTTACACGTGCTTGAATATTTTCCTCCGTCACTCCATGAGGTAAATTCTGGAAAACAGGAGAAAGCATATTAAGAATTTCATTTACCACAGGTTGAATCGAAATATTATTAGATGAGATTCCAAGATTTGAAATAAGTTTCATAGAATCGGTAATGCTTCCTTCGCTGGAATACATCGAGGGCATTAAAACTGTATGGACATTCTCTTTACCCAATGCTTTAACTGCAATATAAGTCACTAAAGCAGAGTCAATTCCGCCGCTTAAACCAATTAATACCTTTTTAAAATTTAGTTTTTGACAATATTCTTTAAGTCCGAATATTAAAGAATTTAATACCTCTTCTTCGAAAATGCCTTCAGTTTTCTTTATCGGTAAGTATGATTTCGTAGTATCAAAGATAAAGTAATCTTCTTCAAAAGCTTTCCCGAGTTTGACTAAATTACCATTATCGTCAAAACACATGCTTGCACCATCAAAGATTAGATCTGTGTGAGCCCCGACTGTGCATACATAAGCGAGTGGAATTTTATCATGCTTGGTTAACATTGACAGCATCTTATATCTATCTTCCCTTTTCTTATATGCATAGGGACTTGCAGATATATTAATTAAAAATGTTGCACCTTTATCAATTAGATTTTTAACAGGATCGATATTATATCTGCGTTTATGCCAATAGTCTTCATCATTCCAAATATCTTCACAAATAGAGATCCCCAATTTTTCTCCTTTAAATTCAAATATTTTCGTTTCTTTTGCGGAATCAAAATAACGCATTTCATCAAAAATGTCATAATTTGGGATTAAGGTTTTATGTTGAACAAACTGAACTTTCCCATCAAAGCAAAGAATTGCTGAATTATGAATATCCGTGCCAATAAGGTCATCATCTTCTGTAATAGATCCAAAAATTATAGCCGTGTCACCCGTAATTCGAGCAATTTCATTAACTGCCTTATTCACTGCCTCTCTAAATTCCTTCTTTTCAACTAAATCCTGAGGCGTGTATCCTACCAATGATAACTCAGGGAATATTACCAAATCGGCTTTTTCACTAACTGCTTTATTATAACCATTGAGGATTTTTGCTTTATTGAACTCTAAGTCGCCTATTATTGTATTTATCTGGCATAATGCAATTTTCATAATAAATCTTTATTTTATTTGTGCAAAAATAGGAAAGGATTTTGGTTTTACAATTATGCAAGTTATAAATCACCCGCCTGTAAAAAATAACATCCGTAATTCATTTATAAAAACCGGCAGTAATAAATAAGTGGCAACAGTATTTCCTATTCACAATATTGCCCAAGGAATTAAAAACAATAAACCGGAGAAACAAAATGAACAAGAAATTATACCGATCGCGCAAAGATAAAATGATTGGCGGAGTAGCCGGAGGTTTGGGGGATTATTTTGAAGTTGATCCTACTTTAGTCAGAATTCTTTTTATAGTTGCTACTGTTTTAGGAGGAAGCGGAATACTAGCATATATAATATTGTGGATTGTTATTCCGGAAGAACAAATTAATCCTAATCCTAGTCCAAACCTAAATACGGAGGGCACGGAACCAAAACCAGGAGAAAATCAAAATACTAATCCGCAGCCGGGGCATCAAAATGAGCATCCTAGAAGGAATTTAGGCGGGATTATTTTAATAGCAGTCGGAATACTGTTTCTCGGACATAATTTTATACCCAGTTTTCATTTTGAAGATTTCTGGCCGTTTATTTTAATTATAATAGGTGTTTCTCTTTTGCTAAAATCTTCTAACAATTAAACTATGAGATGATTTATGAAAATAAGACAACTTTTTTGGGGTTTATTTTTTGTAACTATTGGTATTTTAATTCTTCTTTCAAATATAGGTTTATTAAATACAAATTTACATTATTTCTGGAAGCTTTGGCCGATCATTTTAATTTTGCTTGGACTATCCCATTTTACAACTAATTCTATCCTTAAAGGAATATTAGCATCTGTATCCGCTATAATTATTGCGATTTCCTTATTTGCATTTTTTAATTCAATATTCGGATTTTTTAATAATGACTTTGTGTTTAATGACGATAACGGGTCTTCTTATACAAGCAGATTCGACAGTTCTCATTTTACCGAATCTTTTGATCCGTCTATAACTAAAGCTGAATTAAACCTGCAAATTGGAGCTGGGACATTTTCAATTCAGGACACAACTAATGAGCTTTTTAAAGCAAATTCTACAGGACATAAGAGTTACTATCAGTTAAAACGAGAGAATTCGGGAGATAAGACCATATTAAACTTTACAATGCAGAAAAGGTCATTTACTTTTAACGGCAATAATGATAATAATGTTGAAATGAAACTCAATTCTAAGCCTACTTGGGATATAAATTTAAGCGGGGGAGCAGCAGAATTACTTTGCGATTTAACTTACTATAAGTTAGATAATTTAAATATTAAAATGGGTGCTGCAAAAATAAAAGTTAAGTTAGGAGATAAAAGCATGGTAACAAACTTAAATTTAGACGCCGGTGCATCTTCGATTGAATTATTGGTGCCGACAAACGTTGGATGTGAAATTATAAATAAAACAGCTTTATCGGATAAGGAATTTCAGGATTTTAATAAAACGGGACCCAATATTTACCAAACTTCGAATTTTAATCAGGCAAATAAGAAAATATTTCTTAACCTGAATGCCGGAGTTTCATCAATTCATGTAAAACGATATGATAGCAACAGTTTGTAAATTTTGGAAGATTTAAAGAGTTTATAAAGTCTTATAATAGTTTTTAATTGGCTTGGGTTTCCAAAGATGTTTCTCTAGTATTACAAAACCATTGTCATCAAACTCGACTCCTTCAGAACGAAGGAGATCTTCCATAATTTGGAAATCACCGAAATGTAATTTCCCTGTTAAAGCGCCAAATCTATTGACAACTCTATGACAGGGTAATCCTGATTCCTTTGCTCCGTTTAGAGCCCAGCCGACGGTTCTTGCTGCAGACCTAACTCCGCAGGCTTCGGCAATATCTCCATAGGTTGCAACTTTTCCGTAAGGAATTTTCGCAACTATTTTATAAACACGATCAAAGAAATCATCTTTTTTCTTTGATTTAGAATTTTTCATATATCAATTGCTATTAAATTTTAAAAGATAAGCTTTGATAAATTTACTAATATCTCCGTCCATGACTCCTTGTACATCCGAAGTTTCTACATCTGTGCGATGATCTTTGACCATATTATAAGGGTGAAAGACATAAGACCTTATTTGGCTGCCCCATTCTATTTTCATTTTACTTTTCTCGACCTCATCAAGTTCAGCTTCCTGTTTTTCCTTTTCTGCCTGATATAGCTTCGATTTGAGAAGTTTCATTGCGTTATTCTTATTCTGTATTTGAGAACGTTCACTCTGGCAGGCTGCAACTGTGTTTGTTGGAATATGAGTAATACGCACTGCGGTTTCAACTTTATTAACATTTTGTCCTCCCTTACCGCCGGAACGGTAAGTATCGATTCTTAAATCAGCCGGATTAATTTCAATCTCAATTGTATCATCAATTTCAGGAATGACAAATACCGAAGCAAAGGAAGTATGGCGCCGCTTATTTGAATCAAACGGAGAAATTCTAACCAGTCTGTGAACTCCGTTTTCAGCTTTCAAATAACCATAGGCAAATTCACCGACAACTTCGATAGTGGCGCTTTTTATTCCTGCTCCGTCTCCGTCTAATATATCGGCAATAGACATTTTAAATCCGTTTTGTTCACCCCATCTAAGATACATTCTAAGCAGCATGTCAGCCCAATCCTGGGCCTCTGTACCTCCGGCGCCCGAATGAATAGTTAAGATACAATTCTTGTCATCATCTCTGCCGCTAAGCATATTTTTGAATTCAACTGCTTCGACTTCCCTATTGAGGTCTTCAAGTTCAAGCTGGACTTCACCTGTCAGATTGTCGTCTTTTTCTTGTTCTGCCAATTGTATATATTCTTCAAGACTTGATGACTTTTTGTCAATTTCCCGCCAAAGGGATGTCCAGGACTGAAGATTCTTTATTTGCAGCAAAATTTTTTGTGCACCTATTTGATCATTCCAAAATGATTCTTCGGTAGTTTGATATTGCAGATCTTTAATTTTTGCTTCTTTATTATCTACGTCAAAGAAAACCTCGTAAATTTATAATTCTTTGCTTAATATTATTGAGCTTTTTAATTTCTTCTTCGTACATTAATAATTCCGTAAAAAATTTAAAAATAAGTTAATTATAAAAAATTTATTAATAATCTATTTCTATTCTAAGAAGTGCGGCAGCAAGAGTCTTTCCTTGTGCGTCATGTTTTAGAGAAACTGTTCCGCCCCCGCCTAAAGTATTATGGAGCAAAAAATTTAATGCGCGTAAATTTGGGAGTTCATATCTTTCTACATCACCGAAACAAATTCCTTCAAAATGTTTTTTTACGCGGTCAACAGTTAATTCTTTCTTTATGACTTCGTAACCTTTATCATCATAAGCTATTATTCCGATATTTGCTGCATCTCCCTTATCGCCGCTTCTACCGTGTGCAATTTCTAATAATTGTTTTTTCATTTTACATCTCTATTAATTTTACTTCAGATTGAACATATTTTTTTGGAATCAATGCAGGCCAATAAGCTACTACTTCGCTTGGTTTAGGGCGACCTCCAGCAAATCCGGTTACGCTTGGCGGACCTGTTAGTATTAATGGTGCAATTTCCTTACCAAACCTTTCTATTGAATTATAATCTTGAGATCTCACGGCTACTCTAAGCATAATTTCGTTGATTAAGTTCTCATCTAATTGTTTAGACAATGGACCATGACAAGAATTATATCCGATAAATTCAGATCGGATTTCTTCAAATTTTAGGTTCAAATTTTCCAATCTTTTTCTTAAAACCGAATCCGCATATTTTGCTTTAGTCAGAGCTTGCGGCCATGAATATGTCAGGCTTGCTGCAGCAGAATAACCGCTGGAATAGGAACAAGAGACTTTGAAAAACTCGGTGGCTTTTTTCCCTTTTATATTATAGACCCGGACTCTGTCATTGCCTAAATCTTCGAGTTTGATTGAAGTAAAGTCCGCAACACAATCAGGAGTAATGTAATCTTCAGGGTTTCCTATTTCATAAAGAAGTTGTTCTGCGACAGTCTCATAGGATACTTTTCCCCCTGTACCGGCATGTTTTGTAATAATAAACTCTCCGTTAGGATATGCTTCAGCTATAGGAAAACCGATTTCCGCCATATTAGGGATAGACTGCCAATCTCCCATAAAATTGCCGCCTGAGGATTGAGCTCCGCATTCAAGGATATGACCGGCAACTGTACCTGCAGACATAAGATCAAAGTTTTCTTTATTCCATCCGAATTCATAAATCATAGGAGCTAACGTAAGTCCGGTATCTGTAGTTCTTCCGGTTATTACAATATCAGCACCTAATTTTAATCCCTCAACTATAGGCAGCGCACCGAAATAGACATTAGCGCTTAGTAATTTTTCTTTTATGGGAATAATTGACTGATTTGTTTCCATATTATTTAGATTGCACCCAAGAGATATAATTTCTTCAACCCTGTCTTTAATATCATCTCCAAGGACAACAGCAATTTTTAGTTTATTAATTCCAATGTTTTTTGCCACTTCGATTATTGACTCAGCGCAGGATATTGGGTTAACACCACCGCCGTTTGTGATAATTTTTATCTTTTTATCAATACAAACGGGTAAAATTCTTTTCATTAACTCGGGAATATCTTTTGCATATCCCAGTTTAGGATTTTTGTTTTTTTGTTTTTGAAGAATCGACATAGTAACTTCAGCAAGGTAGTCCATTACCAGATAGTCAATATTCCCTTTTGTCACCTGATGATAAGGAGCATCTATGAGATCCCCCCAGAAACCTTGACCTGAGGCAATTTTAATTTTATCTTTCATTAGTTTTCCTCTCTGCGAAGTATTTCATCCGCTATATTTTTCAAATCTATTGTGAGATTATTATTGTTATTATTAAGCCAAATAATTCTGTTATCGGCTCTAAACCACGTAAGTTGTCTTTTAGCCAACCTTCTGGTGTTCCTTTTAATGAGTTCGACTGCTTTTTCAAACGAATTGTTCCCGTCTAAAAAAGAAATTATTTCTTTATAACCTACAGTATTAAGCGAATTAATTTCTTTACTAAAACCCATTTCCAAAATAGATTTAGTTTCTTCTAAAAGCCCGAGGGCAATCATATCATTAACTCGCTTTTCTATATTCTTATATAAAATTGAGCGCTCCCAATTTAATCCAAATTGAACAAACTTAAAATCTATTTTGCGTTTATGTGCTTTTTGATGAACACTTATTGTACTGCCGGTTAAATGATAAACTTCCAAAGCGCGAATAATTCTTTTCCAATTTTGAGGAAGCATTTTAGCCGCACTTTCCTGGTCTACCTTTAACAACTCAGAATAAAGATAGTCAACTCCGAATTTATTTTTCATTTCAATAAGCTCATTTCGGTATTCTATATCAACATCAACCTCATCAAAGATACCATTAATCAGCGCTTTAATATATAAACCGGATCCGCCTACGACAACAGGGATTTTTTTCCTATCAATTATGCTTCTAATAATTGAAAGTGCTTCATTTTCATATCTGCTTGCATTGTAACTTTCATCAGGTTCTAGAGTATCAATAAAATGATGCGGTATTTTTGCTAAATCATTTTTTGAAGGTTTAGCTGTACCTATATCAAGATATTTATAAAATTGACGACTATCCGCAGAAATAATCTCAATATCCAAACTTTTGGCTAACTCTAGACTTAGAGATGTTTTACCGGAACAAGTCGGACCGACAATACAAATTACTTTTGATTCCAACCTTCTCTTCCGATTAAAGGCACAAAAGAAAACTCAGGTACGTTTTTGATCTCAAATTCATCCTCATCAATTTTTGTAATAATTTTAAGAACCTGAGAATCTTTATTTCCGACAGGAATAACTAATCTTCCCCCGATTGCCAACTGTTTTTTCAAGGATACCGGGATATTAGGCGAACCTGCCGTTACAATTATACCGTTATATGGCGCATATTCATCCCATCCGATTGTACCGTCACCAAATTTCGTATTTACTCTTATTCCCAATTGATCAAATAGTTTTCGTGTTTCCGAATAAATCTCAAACTGCCTTTCAATACTATACACCTGAACTCCCATACGGAATAATACTGCAGCTTGATATCCGGAACCGGTTCCGATTTCCAATACTTTAGCTTTCGGTTTTAAATTCAGTGCCTGAGTCATAAAAGCAACTGTATAAGGTTGAGATATAGTTTGACCGTATCCTATTGGCAGAGCGACATCTTTATATGCATGTTGTCTCATAGCTTTAGGAATATATTTATGCCTGTCTACCTCACCGATCGCTTTAAGTACATAAATATCTGAAATACCTTTTTCGGATAATTTATCAACAAGCTCTAATTTTTCTCTTTCGTGCATTAATTTAATTATTTAATTATGATATATAAAAATAAAATAAAATTGGATAATTGTTTAATTTTATCTATAATAAAAATAATAATTGGAGAATTTGATGATAGAATTATTATCTGGTGCATTTTTGATCATGGGCATGAGGATTTGCGATGTTTCTCTGGATACAATCCGAGTTATTCTTGTCGTTCAGGGCAAAAAATACGCTGCAGGAATAGTTGGTTTCTTTGAAGTTCTAATTTGGGTCTTTGCAATTAGATTTATTTTTCAGCATCTCGACAACATTCCAAATCTTTTTGGTTATGCAACAGGTTTTGGCTTAGGTAATATTATCGGTATTACTATAGAGCAAAAAATCGGATTTGGTTATGTCCAGCTAAACGTAATTTCACGCCATAAAACAGATGCAATAGCAGATGCATTAAGAAAATCAAAATATGGCGTTACTATATTACCCGCAGAAGGCGGAGCCGGAGGAGTGGCTGTAATAGTCCTAGTAGCTTCCAGAAAACTTCAGAAGGACATAATTAAACTTATTGAGACTATTGACAGCACTGCCTTTATCTCACTTCAAGGTTCAACACCTTATAGAGGATATAGAACGGGAAACAGACGATAAAATTGTTTTTTATTGTCATTCAATTATATTTCAAAATCAAAAGATTCTTTTGTTTGATTTAGTTAAAATAATTAATCGAACTAATGTCAGAGATTTAATTAAATAATGTTTGAAAAAATTTCTTCCATACTTAGTAATTATAAAAAGACTTCATTCTCGTCCTTAAAGATTCGTAATTACCGGTTGTATTTTATCGGACAAAGCATTTCTTTATCCGGAACTTGGATGCAAACTATCGGTCAGGCTTGGCTTGTTCTGAAATTGACAAACTCCGGAACAGAATTAGGTTTGGTTACTGCATTACAAACTTTACCTGTTCTTTTCCTCGGACCGATTGGCGGGCTAGCCGGAGATCGTTTCTCTAAACGTAAATTATTATATATTACTCAATCCGGAATGGGAATCCTTGCATTAATATTAGGGGTATTAGTATATACTGATACAATCCGGATCTGGATGATTTATGTCTTAGCAACTGGGGTTGGAGTTTTTAATGCCGTTGATAACCCAACGCGCAGAACATTTGTACTCGAAATGGTCGGGAAAAAAGAATTAAGTAATGCGGTAACTCTTTTTTCAACAGTGTTTAATTTGAGTAGAATAGTAGGACCTGCATTAGCAGGTCTAATTATTGCAAGCGCAGGGCTAGCTTCGTGTTTCTTATTAAACGGTATTTCCTTTATAGCTGTTTTAGTTTGTCTCTATATGATGAATTCGAAAGAATTTAATCCAGTTGAACCGGTAAAGAGAGCTAGCGGTCAACTTCGTGAAGGTTTCAAGTATGTTTTGAATACTCCTTTTCTTCGGGATTTACTGATAATGATGGGAATTATTGGACCCTTTACA
>JAJYOQ010000060.1 GCA_021796135.1 Bacteroidota bacterium | reverse complement strand
CCGATTTGCAGGAAGACGCCCAAATAATTTTGTAACCTTTAACTGGTCGCCGGGAATTCTGTATTTTCTTAAATCCATATATCTCTTATAAATTCTTATCTATAATATAGTGAACACATGATCACTATATTATGAAATCCTTAAATTAAAAAATAGTGTACATTATATTAAATTTTGAAGAAGAGAGATGGTTAAGAAAACTGCTATTCCTTTTTTTTGGATAAATTTAATGACAAATAATTTTATTAACGTTTGATTATATTATATGATAGATTTTTTCTTAAAATTATAACTAGGAATTATGAAAGATAATTTTTTCAAAGATAAGAAGTTTATTCACTTTGGTAATATGAATCGGATTGCCGGGAGCATCCTTTTTGTCATTATATCTTTCATTATTGTCAATTGTGCACCAACAATTCCGGATCCAATTTATATTAGGGTGTCACAAGTAGGGTTCCTTCCCGGAGATTTGAAATCGGCTGTTGTGATGTTGCAAAGTCCTGTTTCTAAACGTAATTTTAAGATTATTAATACGGCAAATGGGGCTTTAGTCTATTCTAATATTATAGGAGATTCCGTTTATTCTTATGGAAAATTTAATTATTGCTACCAAATTGATTTTTCTAGATTGACTTTGCCCGGTAATTATAAAATAGAAATTAATAGAGATACTTCAGTGCCATTTAAAATTGGAAACTCTATCTATAACAACGTAGTTGATTCTTTAATGCTTTTCTTTAGGGAGCAGAGATGCGGCCCTACAAATCCGATTCTGCATAAACCTTGCCACCTTTCTGATGTTGCCGGATTAATCGGGGATAGTAATTATTCAGGTATATCAAAAAAGGTTGACCTGACAGGAGGCTGGCATGATGCCGGAGATTATATAAAATTCTTATCTACTACTTCTTATACTACTTATATGTTAATGTTTTCTTATGATTTTAATAAGAGTAAATTTGGGTTTGATGATGATAAAGACGGAGTTCCTGATGTATTAGCCGAAGCAAAAATCGGTCTTGATTGGATGCTGCGATGTAATTATTCGGGGGATAAATTAGTTACCCAAGTGCAGGATCTGAGAGATCATACAGTCGCTTGGCGAATGCCGGAAGACGATTCGCTGCAGTACAATAGGCTGGGCTATACAGGGATCGGGAAAAATCAAATTGGTATGTATTCTGCTGCAATGGCTCTTGCTTCTCGGATCTGGAGTAATAAATTTCATAAATATGATTTTGCAAAAATATGCCTAAATGCTGCGGAAAAACTATATTCGATTAGAAATAATGTCCCTAATATTGATAGCAGCCAATCAGGTTTTTATCAGGACCATACTTTCTTTGGTAAACTTGCTTTAGGAGCTGTTGAATTATATCTTACAACAAAAAAACCGATGTATCTCGATGATGCTATAAAATATGCGGATAGTGCTGGCTCAGATTATTGGTGGAGTTATGGTAATCTCAATTCCTTAGCTGATTATAGGTTAGCAAAAATAATCCCTAGATTTTCAGATTATATTCTGAATAATTTGCGTTTCTTTAATCAAAGAAAAGATTCCTCAGTTTTTCATGAGGCAATGGTTTATTCGTGGGGAAGTACAAATGCATTTCTAGGAGCCGCTTTACAAGCTATATTATATAAAGATGTATCCGGAAATTCAAATTTTGATTCTCTTGCGATATTTCAGCGGGATTATGTTTTAGGCAGAAATCCTTGGGGAATTTCTTTTATATATGATATTGGTTCCGTTTTCCCCAAACATCTTCATTCACAAGTCGGATATTTCCATGGAGGGTATTTGCCGGGTGCTTTATCAGCTGGACCTGCTCCGGCAGTTATTTTGAGTAACTATAAAATTACTAGGGGAAATCATGTTTTTGATTTATTTAATTCCGAACGTTGTATGTATTTTGATGACTTCAATGACTATATAACAAATGAACCAACAATCTCAGGAAACGCAACTGCTTTATTTGTTTTTGGCTATTATTCTAATAGGTAATTAAAAGAACTTAAATATGTTTCATATTAATGCAAACTGAATCTTCTGTCTCTATTTAATTCAGTAATTGTTGCTTTATAAAATAAAATGATAACTAGAGCGAATTTCTTAACGGCATAATTATTGAGAATCATAAGAAAAATGATATGGCTATGAAAAAGAAAATACAACTTATTCAATCCGGAATTTCCCTGGTAGATAATACTTGGGGAGGATTTTACCAGGGCGGTACTTATTTATTGATAGGTGCCAGGAAGTCCGGAAGAACTTTAATGGCGCTTCAATATGCTTTGGAGTGTGCAAACCAAAAAGAAGTTTGCTTATATTTTACTAGTATGCGCCCTAAAGACTTAATGATTCATGCAGCTTCAATTGACTTTGATTTGCAGCATTATATGAATAAGAATCTTATTATTGTTGTGAGGGTAGCTCCGCCTTCTGATCTTTATGGTGTTGGTAACCCTGATGATTTTTTAGTAGAATATCTAAACGATATAGTCACAGTTGTGGATCAGTATCAGCCAAATAAAATAGTATTTGATGAGTTGACCCCCTTTATCGGATTTAATAATATAAATCTTCTGCAGGATGTTTTTGTTCGTACTACTGAATCAATTGAAGAAAACGGAATTACAAGTCTGTTCGTTATCGGTGATCCGGCTACATCTCTTGCAAATTCTATCGTAGATGCTTTAGCAACTTATTCAACCGGGATAATTTTTCTTCAAAAGAATGATGATGATACATCTTCAAATCAAGGAGGTGTCATTACAATTACTCCGAATATCGGTCATGCAGAAGGCAAATTCAAAGCTAATTACGTTATTGAACCTTATAAAGGAATAACGGTAGATTTTAAGCCAAAATCTCTTACCCCTAATACTTTATCTCAAAATTCTGAAAATCTTGCTCCTCCTAAAAAAGATCTAAAGTATAAATCATTAGCAGATATTGATTTACCTTCAGAAAGTTTTACTTTTTCAAATATCTATTCTATCAATGATTTCAAGCTAATCCTTAATAATCAGATTGCATTGTTTAAGAGTACTGGTCAGGCATTCACTGTAGTTTCATTTAGATTAGATAATACTGCAGTTAAAGAAGGTCTTCTGACTCTCAATCAGCTCCAGAATGCTTTGCGCCTGTCTACTGATAAAAAAGATAAAATTTGTGTGCTAAATAATAAAGTAATTGTCCTTATAGTTCGGGAAGAACAACGCGGTACAAATGCACTTTTAAGTAAGATAAGAAGTAATTTACCTAATACAGATCAGTATTATCTTGAAAAAGTCACTCCTTATATATCAGTGTTTGCAGCAAAAATAGATGAAAATGTGCATTCAGCGGAAGATGTATTCCAGCAAATTTTGTCTGATGAAGTAACCGAAAAGAATATCTTAGGATTTAATTAGAAAAGCAAAATTAATGAAAAAGCTTTTCTTCTTGACTTTTATGATCTTATCTGCTGCTGTTTATTCGAGTAGTTATGCTCAACCTCAGTTTGATGCTATGAAAGTTGAAGCACTTCGTGAAATGCAATTCGGACAATATGGCGAAGCAATTGATCTTTTGAATAAATACATTTCTGCATATCCTCAAAGACCGGATGGATATAATCTTAGAGGTGTTTGCAATGAAAAAAGGGAAATGTTTGAAAATGCCGTTTATGACTATCGCTCGGCTCTTAAATTAGCTCCCTCCGATAAAGCAATTAGCCAGAATTTAACACGCGCTACTCAACTTTGGTACTCATTATTGTATAACCAAATCGAAGGATATAAAAGGGAAATAGCAATTAATCCCGATAAACCTGACAATTACCTTCAAATAGGCAAAGCATATAAAAATCTTGGGCAGTGGGAAGTTGCTGAAGAATGGTATGACCGCTATTTAGTGCGTGCTCATGCCTCACCTGATGAAATTATTAGATATTCTGAAATATTAGCTAAAAATAACCATATTGCTAAAGGATGGCCGATTCTTAAAAAATATACGGAAGAATATCCGAATGATCAACGGATTTGGTCAAGATTTGGCTACTTCTCCTTATGGCTCGGTAAAACTAAAATCGCAATTGAAGCTTTCCAAAACTCTCTTGCTTTAAAACCATTTTTTAGGGAGGCACAAAGTGGTTTGGATGAAGCTCGAGGTCATGGCTATATTTATACTGTTAACGATACTTCTATAAAACATTATAATTATGGTTTGCCTCCGGCTAGACCGGAGTTTATTTATCCTATTGATAAATACTATAAAATACTTAAAAGAAAACCTGATGATAATGAAACAAGATTAACATTGGTAAAAGCCTTATTTAATGCTAATCGGTTTGAAGAAGCTTCTCAACAGCTTGATATTTTAACTAGAGCAAATTATGATTCTTCTGAAGTAGCTTCTTTATCAACACAACTTGATTCTTTAAGAACCATTGATTATGATAAAAAAATAGAAGAATTTAAAACTCTTCTAGCAAAAGATTCTACTGATAAAAAAGCTGTGCTTGGTTTGGGTAAATATTATATCAACATTGGAAGTTATGATTCTGCTGAAGCTGTCTATGAAAACTATTTGAACATGTTTCCAAATGATTCTCAGGTTTTATACGGCTATGCTCAATCAGAGGCTATGAATAGAGAATTTGACAGGGCAGCAGCTAACATGGACACTCTTATTTCAAGAGATCCGAATAATCTGCATTATCAACTGTTTAGAGGTCAATTAGCTGTTTGGATTGGGCGCGATAATGATTTAGCAAAAAAATATCTAGATAATGTATTGGCAAACGATCCTAATAACTTAGGAGCATTAATGGCAATTAGTTCATTAAGTATGCATACAAATGATTTTACTTCCGCTCAAAACTATATGGATAGAATTAAAGCCATTAATCCTAATAGTAGTGATTTAAAGGAGCTCGAGTCAGATATGTATGTCCAGCAGCTTCGATATAAACAGGAAAAGTCATTTGCAATTTTATTGGAAGGCGAAAAGCTTTATGGAGAAAACCATTGCCATCAGGCTTTAGCAAAATATGACGAATATTTATCCCAAACTGAACCAAATGTCGTAATTGAAAAGGAATATGCTGATGTTAATGTGTGTGCTGGCAATTATCAAAAAGCGGTTGATATATATACAAGTATTTTGAGTAAGGGATATGACATAAATGTCGATCTAGCAAGGGCAAAAGCCTATTATTATATGGGAGATACAGTTAATTCACTATCTTCTTTCCAAAATCTGGCTAAACAACAACCGCATGATTTTACTACAAATCTCTATTTAGGTGACTCATATTCCAGAATGCATGAATATAGTAAAGCTCGTGATGTTTTTTATAATATGCAAGATAGCTTAAAACTTGATTCAGCTGAGGCTTTAACAGTTAATCAAAGAATATCTTGGTTGCCGGTAACAGGGTTTAGAGCATTTCTTTCTAATTTCCCGACTTATACTTTGCTGACTCCCTATACTTCTTTTTATATCGATAATACAGGTGTAAAAGAAAATACTCAAGGACTTCGCTTGGATTTTGGTGTAACACAATTTCTATCTGTAGGTGCTGAAGCTTATCGCCAAAGTTTGGCAAATAATAGTATTATATTGAATGCTAATAGCTTTAAATGGAATATTGGATTACGGTTATCTCAGTATGTAGGGTTTGGAGTCGGATTTGGCAACTCTTATTATGGGAATCAAATTACTCAACCTCTGGCTAATGTTTATTTGAGAGACGATGTTCCTAATATCTATTCACTTTATGCAACTTATGATCGTTTTGATGCTTCCCAAATATTATATTCTCAGTCATTGATTTATACGAGATTAAATGCAAATTTATTTAGATTCGGCGGAGCTTATCAATCAAAGTCCGGGATCAAAGCATCTTTAGATTTCACCTATTTTAGTTTCTCAGGAGTTGACAATAATACTGGTAATAGCCTGGCATTTAGAATTGGAAAATATTTTTATCCGGACTTTTTATTAGGTTATGCGTATTTTTCTTCCGGTTTTGCTCATACTTCTACTTATTATTTCTCTCCACAGAATTATTCTTCTAATAATATAACTGCAGATTGGGATCTTATTAAAGACTCTACTGCGACTGTTACTATAGGGGGATTGATAGGTTTTATTTCTAATAGTAATGCTGTTATTCGACAAGGTTATGCTGCAGCTACCGTCAAAATATCAGATCGGTTTACTATCCAGGGAAGGATCGTTGGGGGAGGAAGTTATCAATATGCTGCTGGTTATAGCTCCTTTAGTGCTTATCTGACTGCTTATTGGTCTCTATAAAAAATTAAAATTACTGCCTCTAAATAGTTTTTTACTCCTATTAAGATCTTAAAATATAAATATTTAGTGCCGATTAAAATAATGGACTATTTTGATACAGCAATAAAATATTATCTTGATCTGTTACATATCTAATTTATCTCACATTGAAATTGATAAAAGAATTAGTATTATTAATGGCACTATTGTTGAATCCTTATGAAAAAAGACTTAATTTATAAAGAAATTTGTAATGAAAACAAATCAAGAAGTAAAAAAGACAATGATAACTCTGGATAACCGTGAAAAGCTGGAAAGCGAACAGGTTAATCCTCAAAGTCTGCTTCGTAGAATAATCTTAAGCGGTATAACATCTCTTTTTTTGATAATTTTAATCATATTTATCCTTCCTCGAACTGTTCTCGACTTTAGCTCTCTTATCGAATATACTACAATCGTTGCACTCGTAATCTTCTTATTTATACTGCTTTTCAGATACTTTACAATTTTAGCGTTAGCTTATCTTTATATAAATGAATATACTTATTCTTCCCCGGAATCGGGATATTTTCCATTTGTCTCGATTATCGTACCCGTTTTCAACGAAGAAAAAGTTGTAGCAGGTTCAATAACATCTTTATTGGATTTGGATTATAATAATTATGAAATAATTATTGTAAATGATGGTTCGAGTGATAAAACAAAAGAAGTTGCCGAAACATTAGTCGGTTATCAAAAAGGTAAATACTCGGATATCAAAGTTTCATTGATTAATAAACCTAATGGTGGGAAAGCTAAAGCTCTAAATGCAGGCATTCGCTTTTCTAAGGCTGAAATTGTGTTATGCATGGACGGCGATTCACAACTTTCACCTGATTCAGTTAAACTTGCTGTTAGACATTTTGTTAATAGAGAAATCGGTGCTGTTGCCGGAAATGTTAAAGTATTGAATCGGGGAAAATTTTTTACGGATCTTCAGGCTCTTGAATATATTGAAGGTCTTAATATGGCGAGAAGCGCACAAAGTTTTGTGAAATTAGTAAATATTATTCCTGGTCCGATTGGATTATTTAGAAAAAAAGCATTAGAAGAAGCTGGATATTATTCAAGCGATACTTTTGCTGAAGACGCTGATTTAACTCTAAAAATCTTAGCGAATGGTTGGAAAATCTATTACGAACCTAATTCTATTTCATACACTGAAGCACCTGCTAAGCTTCAACAATTGTTAAAACAAAGATATAGATGGACAAGAGGAATTCTGCAGTCCATTAAAAAACACAAAAAATTATTAATTAATCCTAGTATAAACTTTGGTGACTCCTTTGTCCTTTGGTCAATGTTCTTTGAATCCTTAATTTGGCCTTTTATGAATATTGCGGCTAACTTATTTTTCATTATTGCAGCTCTTGCATTCGGATTTTCTTCTTTGATTTTCTTTTGGTGGGCTAGTTTAGGTCTTCTTGATCTTGTTACCGCACTCTATTGTGTCGCTGTAGAAAAAGAGGAGTATCGTCTTGTAGGTTATTCTTTAATTTACCGAATGTTTTTTATTTTAATTATTGATGTCTGTAAAGCAATGTCTACTGTCGAAGAATTTTTAGGTATTAAAATGACATGGGGTAAACTGGAACGTGTAGGTGTAAAAGCGTGATTATAATTTATATACAAGGTGTACTATGGAACTGATTCCGATTCTATCAACAATAATTCTAGTTGCTACAATAAGCACTTTTTTGTTAGCTATTGGTGCTTATATTCTCTATAAGGTAAGAGAAAGAAAAGGTTCTCAAACTACGTCTAAAGAGCCTTCTGAAATTGAAGCAGAATTAGTAACTCCGGTGGCAGCTCCTTCTCAAAAGCCTGCGCCCGGTGAAAGAATTATCCCTCAACCGGTTTTTGTCGAACAACAAGCAGCATTTCAAAGACAGCCAATTTTTGTTCAGCAAAGAAATGGTATCCAGGGTCAACAGCAAAGATTTACTCCTGGTCCACAGCCTTATAGCGGTTTCTCGAATCAAACACAACCAAATTCGAATGTTAACCCTAGGCAGCAAAGAAACGGTGAAACGGCTAAAAGTACTGGATTAACCCAGGAAGAAAAGCAAACTATTGATTCAAAATTTATGAAATATACTGCTGATGGATATGTACCTGCTAAAGATGATAAAAAATCTGGAGCCTTGAAGTGGAGATGAAATCCGCCAAACGTGGAAGAATTAATCAATTAGTTATTGTTTTTAGTGGATTAATAATTCTTGTTGGTGCTACCTTAATATATTTATTTATTTTACATGGAATTTTTGGCAGTTTTAATGCTGCTGAGCTAATCCCTAATGAAAAATCACTAAAGAATGCTTTTGAAGGCAATAAAGCAAATATTGCAATTTTGTATTCAAAATATACTGAAAATATGCTCCCTCAGGGAAGTACCTGGCTTACTGATAATATCAATACATGGAAAAAGATTTTAACTGATGAAGGGTACAAATTTGATATTATTGCAGATTCAACTATTGAGCTTGGTATGGAATCAAAATATAAGGTTTTGGTTTTACCAGGATCAAGATCTCTAAGCGATAAAGAAATTTCGGAATTGAAAAAATATATATCCGGCGGCGGAAGTGTATTTGCCACCAGCGGGACAGCTTCTTATTCAGAAGATGGAAAATGGAGAGGTTGGAGTTTTTTCTCGGAAGTATTTGGTATAAATTTCACAAAAGAAATTTCTCATGATGAAGAAACAAAAATACATACATTAAGAGGCGGTTTACCTATTACTGCTAATATCCCAGCCGGTTATCCATTAAACGTTGCAACTTGGGATCGACCGATTTCTGCCGAAGTATTGGACCCAAGAACTACTCAGGTCAGCTTCTGGTACAATTACCGATTGCAAGATGGATTAACAAGGGAAGAAATAAAAAAAAGTGCAGGAATTGTTTATGGAAATTATCGCAAAGGTAGATTTGTTTGGATGGGATTTGAAATCAATTCCATTATCGGCGAACAATCTGACTATATAAATTTTGATCGGTTATTCTCAAATAGTATGGCTTGGCTGTCTTATCAGCCGATAGCTTTTATAAAGGATTGGCCTCTTAATTATAGCGCAGCTGCGATGATTGTTTCTCAACTGTCAAGTGGTGCTAATGTCGGAAATCTGTTAGGAGTTCTTAATTCGGAAAAAGTTAACGCTACTTTTTTTGTTGATCCAGGTCTAGCCATTCGAAATAGGGGCTTAATTCAATCTATTTCTCATTACGGAGAGGTCGGCGCTCTTATTGACCTTGGCTATCTTTCCAGTGTTAATGATACTGTTAATTCACTTTATGATTTTAGTACACAGTATAAGAAACTAGCTAATGCTAAATCAACTTTAGAATCCATAATTAGCTCGCCAGTTATCGGGGCTCTTCCGTTTTACGGAATTTACAATCAGGAATCAATAAAAGCTTTGATCAAAGCCAGGTATAAATATATAATTTCCGATTCACTTACGGATAGATCCGTCCCTAAAGCAATTATTCGAGGTGATAGTATAATTATTGGAATGAGCAAAACTGCTAAAGATGATTATGAAATCATACGGGATTATAACTTGACTGATCCGGATTTCCAATTTTATACTTATCAGGAGGATTTAGATAGAATACTTTTTGAAGGCGGGCTGTATGTTCTAAAATTACACAATGATTACCAGCTTACATCTCAAAATATAGGTGTAGTAAAAAAAGTAATCGATGACCTTAAAAAGAAAAACTTTTGGATTGCAACTGGTGCTGAAATTGAAAATTGGTGGGCTAGAAGAAATTATATTGAAGTTAATGTTTCTAAAAGAGGGGAATCCAGAGTTGCGTTGACTGTTTCCAATCCGGGAGTTCAAAGCGTAAGTAATCTTGTTATTCAAATTAATTTGAATGAATCTGCAGAAAATTTAAATCTTAGTTCCGAAGTTATTGGTACTAAAGAAGCACATCTGCAATACGATAGCAAAAATCATATTGTATTCCTTTATATCGATGATTTGAATAAAGGCGAATCCAGAACTTACTATTTAGACTATACCTTACCGAAGGCTTAATATTTAAATTGGTAATTATGCCGAATTATGAAAAATAAAAATATATATAGTTATTTCACTTCATTTATACTTGCAATTTTTCTATTTGGCTGTACTGATTTGTTTATTAATCCAAATTCATCATCTAGTACTGCTGCAGATACTAGTGCTGCCTCTTCTGCTAGTAAATTAAAAATTACTATTACTTCTCCTGTTTCTAATGATTCAGTAGGATATACAGGAAATGTTATTAGCTATAATTTAACAAAAGATACTGGGATTGACTTTTTGGAATTGTATGTAAATGGAGTAATTCATAAATGGATTCCTGCCAATAGTAATGGATCACAGCCTACTATTGTATTAAGCCTGGACTCTACACTTATAGGCTCTACAATTAGCTTCTATTTAATATACTATGATAAGGATGGCGGCTCTGCACGAAGCGATACGATAAAAAATTTATTAGTTACTGAAATTAGAACACCTCCATATCCTCCATATAATTTATCCTTTACGACATTGTCGAATAATTCTATAAACCTTTCTTGGAGTGATTCATCAATTGGTACTGCTCCGGGATATGAAATCTGGCGTAAAGATGGCTTTTACGGCTCGTTCCAAATTCATCTTGTCGCTTCTCCTAATTCCTTTAACATAAATGATAATCTCACTTCAGATACTACAATTTATTACTATAAAATTAGAGGAATTAATAAACTTGGGACTTCAGCATTCAGCGCTATTTTATCTACCGGAGGAGATGGTTCTTTAAGATCAATCCCTCCTCCTACTAATGTTGTTGCAAAAGCTACTTCCGCAAATTCAATTTTAATTACTTGGAATTATAATGGTCCGCAGATAAATTATTATAGAGTCGAAAAAAGATACAGCTGGTCAAGTTATACTGTCATTGCGAACATAAATGGAAATTATACTCAATATACGGATAGTACTAGTGGACTAGTTCCTTCAACTGATTATTATTATAGGATTAAAGCTATTTCCAGCTCCGATTCTTCATGGTCACCTGATATCTATGTTAAAACACCCTCAAATTAATTTGAGATATTTAACTTAATTAATAAAAATGATGAAAATTGTTTACTCGAAGCAAGCTAAATATTACTTTTCTAAATTCTTTAAAAGAAAATTCGAAATTCCCGTTCATAGCTTTTGATCAGAATGGGAATATTCTTTCTTTTAATGAAGAAGCTTCAAATCTTTTAGGAATAAAGAAGATTGAAGAAAATTTATTTGATTTATTCTTAGAATCTTTTGCAAAAATATTTAATGATTTAATCGAGAATGCATTTCAAAAAGGGAAGCAAGTATCGGAAGAGTGTCTTATCTCTCTTGTTAACGAAAATTCCTTTAGCGCTAATATTACTGTCAATACTTTTAAAAATGACGATGAAACTTTTATCTTCTGTTTCATTAAACCAAATGACCTGAAATTAGGTCTTGCGGGGAAAACTAAGGTTAGATCTAAATTAAATGACTTGCCTAATATGATAAATGACAAAATCATATTAGAAGTATTATATGAGTTAAATTCTAATTATCCTTTTACTTTTATAGGTAAAGAGAAGATTCTATCTAAAATAAATTTATCAGAAGATTTATTCTGGATAAAAAATGAAGATGGAAAATTTGTTGTGGCTAACCAAAGCCTTTCAAAAATCATTGGACTTACTAATGCACAGTTGGAAGGGAAGGATTTTGAATCCTATGTACCTTCATATCTAAAAATTTTCCTTACCTCAATTGAAAATTATATAAAAGAAACCGGGAAAAGTATAGTTATTGATGGAGTATCCATTTTTAATTCCCCCTCTTTAGAAAGTACCGAAACTATTTTTTCCCCTATTATTGATTCTGAAAATAATATTATCGCAACTATTGGTATCGTTCAAAAAATAAAACAAATTAACCCTGAAATTATAAAATCTAACTGGATTTCATCTGAAATTAATATTCTCCAGGGTATTAATGATGCGATTTGTTTTATTGATAAAGACGGAATAATTAGGCATCAAAGCAAAGAATTTTGTAAATTATTTTCAGTCAATAAAAATGATTTTAGAAATTTTAGTTTTAATGAAGCGCTTCCCGAAAATGTTGTCCAAAAAATAGAAGAATTCATTAAATCTCCTTTAGACAATATCTCAATTGATATTACTAAGGAAATAATAGAATTTGAACAAGGAAGATTTAAATTTGATCTAAAATTAAATAAAATAATTGATAATAATGATCAACTGTTTGGAATATGGGCTTTTATTGAAAAAAGTCAGACCGTTGATGATTTTACCCTAATAATTAAAAATAGAGGCAGGATGTTTGATCTAATTATACAAGGTAATCCGGAACCTATATTTATTTATGATACGGAAAACCTGAGATTCATTGAAGTTAATGAAGCTGCTTTGGCTCTTTACGGCTATAGCAAGAATGAATTTATGCAGATGGATCTTACTGATTTATATACAGCAGAAGATATCCAGACATTACTAGAATCGTCAAGCGCTTCAACTACTTTTGGTAAATTTACTGGTCCTTTTAAACAAAAGAAAAAGAACGGATCATTTGTCTATGTCGAGATCAGTAAATTATCTTTTAATTATAATGATAAGGATGCTCATTTTAACATAATCCGGGATGTTACTGAAAAGCTTGAAAGCGAAAAGAAACAACAAATTTTCAAATCTGCATTTGACAATACAGATGATTTATTATTTATTACCGATGCATCGGGATTTATATCCTATATAAATTCTTCGGTTGAAAATACACTCAACTCTCCTTTATCTCAACTTGAAGGAACTTCCTTTGCAGCTCTATTTGTGGATGACGATAGAGGTAATGTAAACTCTTCAATTTTCCAATCGAATCTTAAAGAACCTATTGTCTTAAAAGCTTCATTAAAAAAGAATGGAGAAGATTCCCTTGAATCAAATATTACTGCTACTCCTATCCTGGATTATAATTCCAATATCGATTCCTTTGTAATAATTATAAGGATAATTAAAGAGCAAATTTCAAATTTATCAGATAATTCTGTTAAAATTTTAACCGGTGATTCTGCTTCTAAAAAAGAAGGGGATAAGTCTTCTTCTCTTTCACAGCCAATTCTGACTAATTTATTCCATGAGATTTTAACCCCTATCAATGTAATATTGGGCTTTGTCCAGGAATTAAAAGAAAGTTTAGAAAATCCTTCTAACGAACAATTAGAAGCAATAGATTTTATAAATCAAAACAGAACCCGGCTATTATCAACTATGAATTCGGTAATAGAATTTACCGGGTTGTCGAGTGAAAATGTTGAATTAAAATTCCAAAATGTTCAGATAACGGAAATTATTGACTCTGTTCAAGATGAAATAAAAGATATTTCAAAAACTAGAGGGATAGAATTTAGTTATGGAAAGATTTCTTCTTCATTAGGATTTGAAACTGATAAAGAGAAATTTAAGACTTTGATATCGGCTTTGACTAAGTTAATTATCCAATTGGCTAAGACAAAAAAAATATACTTTTCTGCTTACCAAAAGGATGAAAATACTTTTATAATAAGTTTGAAAGATAATTA
The DNA here is from genome assembly GCA_021796135.1 of Bacteroidota bacterium. The sequence goes on along the minus strand of JAJYOQ010000060.1, from coordinate 10 downwards.
TTCTAATGTT
>JAJYOQ010000059.1 GCA_021796135.1 Bacteroidota bacterium | reverse complement strand
GCTTTATAAAAAAAGAACTGGGGATGTATCTTCTTTAACTTATTCCCAAATCAACGATTCATTAAACTCCGGAAATTGGATGTATAAATGGGACAGTGTAAGCGCTGTTCCCTATTTACTAAATAATGATACTACTAAATTTATTACGTATGACGATACCAATTCTATAAAAATAAAAACCCAAACAGTAAAAAGTCTTGGACTTGGAGGAGTTATGATTTGGGCACTGGGATATGATATGGAACCGCGATATCAGGAAACTCTTCTTCACACTATCGGAAATATTTTATTAAATAAAAATCCGACATTTGTAAGCAATTCGATACAAAATAAATATTCTTTTTATTTATCTAATAATTATCCCAATCCGTTTAATCCTTCAACGAATATTTCCTTTACTATTCCGAGAGATGGTTTTGTTTCTTTAAAAGTATATAATACTTTAGGGCAAGTAATTACTACCCTTATTAACGGTGAAATGGCAACTGGTACTCATCAAATTCAATTTAACGGTGATCGGTTTAGCTCCGGGATTTATTTTTATGTGATGAACTTTGATGGATATAATGAAATTAAAAAAATGATGTTAATTAAATAGTGTTAATTGTTTCTATAGAAAAATGTTCATATTTCTTATTTATTTTACTATTAGGATTATAAATGGCTGAAAAAAAAATTAACCCCGCATTTTGGGTTCCTACACTATATACAGCAGAAGGTTTGCCTTTCGTTGTAGTCAATGTTGTATCGGTACTTATGTATAAAAGTTTAGGTATTTCAGATGCAAAGATTGCTTTTTTTACAAGCCTTGTTACAATCCCCTGGGCATTAAAACCATTTTGGGGACCAATTCTTGAAATGTTTAGAACGAAAAAGGATTTTGTCCTTTTAACTCAATTTTTAGGAGGAGTGAGCTTTGGGTTGCTAGTCTTGGCTTTACAGCTCCCTTCATTTTTTGAATGGACAATTATTTTCTTCGGAATTATTGCACTTAACTCTGCTGTACATGATACTGCTGCAGATGGAGTATACATTAATGTACTTGATTCGGTAGATCAGGCAAAATATGTTGGCTGGCAAGGAGCATTCTATAATGTTGGCAAGATTTTATCTCAAGGTGCTTTTGTGTTAGTAGCAGGAATTCTCGAAAAAAGTATAGGCGTAAAACCTGCATGGACTATTGTAATGGGCTCATTCGGTGCGATTCTTATTTTAATGAGCATATATCACCTGAAATTTTTGCCTTCCGGCGGGAAAGCACAAAATGTCGAAAACTTCAAAGAAGCTTCATCAAAATTTTTAGATGTTGTAAAAACTTTTTTCCAGAAAAAATATATTCTTTGGGGAATTGCTTTCCTAATATTTTATAGGTTTGCTGAAGGGCAAGCCGTAAAAATAGTTCCTCTATTTATGAGAGCTCCTAGAATTCACGGGGGTCTTGGACTATCTACTGAGGATATTGGTATTCTCTATGGCCTTTTTCCGCCTTTAGCTTTTGTCTTTGGCTCTATCCTTGCAGGATATTATACAGCAAATAAAGGTTTAAGAAAATCTTTATTAGTTCTTTGTGCTTTTTTTAATATTCCATTTGCCGTTTATACATATCTCGCTATTTTTCAACCTACAAATTTTATTATAATTAGTGTTTCAGTAGTGTTTGAATATTTTGGGTATGGTTTTGGATTTATAGGTTTGACTTTATATATGATGCAGCAAATAGCCCCGGGAAAATATAAAATGGCACATTATGCGTTTGCTACATCTTTAATGCAGCTAGGATTTATGCTGCCTTCAATGATAAGCGGATTTATTAGCGATTTCCTTGGGTATGAGCATTTCTTTATATGGATAATGTTTGCAACTATTCCTTCATTCTTGATAACATGGTTGGTACCCTTTAGAGAAATTGAGGAAGAAAAAGTTGCTGTCTAATAAAATATTTTTAATTTTAGGAGTAAATAATGCGGTACGGTTATTTTGATGATGAAAATAAAGAATATGTAATTGAAAGGCCTGATGTGCCGGTTTCATGGACAAATTATTTGGGCTTGAAAGATCTTTGCACCGTAATATCTCACAATGCAGGCGGTTATTCATTCTATAAATCAACTGAACATCAAAGAGTTACTAGATTTCGACAAAACGGAGTTCCTTTAGACAGACCAGGTCATTATGTTTATATACGAGATGATGAGACCGGAGAATATTGGTCAATTTCATGGCAGCCGGTTGGCAAAGACTTTAATGAAGCAAAATATATTTGTAGACATGGACTATCTTATTCAAAATTTCAATGTGATTACAGGGGAATTGAAGCAGAACAGATTTTATTCATTCCTTTGGAAGATGATGTGGAATTATGGGATGTTAAAATCAAAAATAAAAGCGGCAAGCAGCGCAAGCTTAGTGTTTTTAGTTACCTTGAATTTTCTTTTCACCACGTTGAAATTGATAATCAAAATTTACAAATGAGTTTGTATGCTAGCGGTTCAAATTATTCGGATGGGATCATAGAATATGATTTTTTCTATGAACCTTGGACTTTTCATTTTTTCGCTTCAAATTTTAATCCGGACAGCTATGATTGTGTCAGAGATACATTTATCGGAAACTATAGAACCGAGACTAATCCTATTTCAGTTGAAAACGGGCAATGCAGCAACAGCACGGAACTTGGCGGAAATCATTGCGGTTCTCTTCATAAAAAAATTGTTCTGAAAGACGGAGAGGAAGCGCGACTGATTTTTATGTTAGGTGTAGGATCACGTGAGGAAAATGGCAAACTAATAAAAAAGAAATATTCTGAATTAAAGAATGTAGACCAAACTTTTGAAGAATTAAAAAAATATTGGGATAAGAAAACATCAGTTTTTCAATGTAAAACTCCGCATCAGGGATTGAATTCAATGATCAATATATGGACTTTATACCAGGCTGAGACATGTGTGGTATGGTCGCGCTTTGGTTCATTTGTTGAGGTGGGAGGTAGAGTTGGTCTTGGTTATAGAGATACATCTCAGGATGTTATGGGTGTTGTACACAGCAATCCTGAAAAAACTAAATATCGTATTATCCAATTGCTAAAAGGTCACACAAGCATGGGGTATGGCTTGCATTTATTTGATCCCGCAGTTTTTGAACCGGTTGAAAATAAGCTTCCCGGTGTAAAATTGCCTACCGTGGTTCCTACTCCTAGCGCAGCCGATATAGTGCATGGTATGGAAGATGTCTGTTCCGATGATGCTTTGTGGCTGGTTGCTTCTATTTGTGAATGGGTTGTTGAGAACGGAGAACCGGAGTTTTTCGATCAGATAATTCCATATGCTAATGGCGGTGAAGGAACTGTATATGAACATTTGACAAAGATATTAGATTTTTCAGATCACTATATTGGAAATAATGGAATTTGTCAAGGGTTGAGAGCTGATTGGAATGATTGCCTAAATCTTGGAGGCGGAGAAAGCGCGATGGTCTCTTTTATGCACCATTGGGCTATAAAGATTTTTATAGAGTCTGCTAAAGAATTAGGAAAGTTAGACGATGTAAAGAAATACACTGCAATGGCAGAAAAAGTAAGAAAAGCTTGCGAATCAGAACTTTGGGATGGAGATTGGTATATTCGCGGTTTTACAAAAAAAGGGATTAAGATCGGCACAAATGAAAGTGAAGAAGGGAAAATATTTTTAAATGCGCAAAGCTGGGCTGTTTATTCCGATGTAGCAACAGGCGAACGCGCAGAAAAATGTATGGCAGCGGTTGATAAACATTTATATTCAAAATATGGCCTTCATTTGGTACTGCCGGCTTATTCAAAACCTGATGACGATATCGGATATATAACTCGAGTTTATAAAGGTATAAAAGAAAATGCAGCTATATTCAGCCATCCTAATCCATGGGCTGTAATAGCTGAATGTAAATTAGGGCATGGTAATACTGCAATGAAATTTTATGATTCGATTTTACCTTATAATCAAAACGATATTATTGAGATAAGGCAGTCTGAACCCTATTCCTATTGCCAGTTTATTATGGGAAAAGATCATACTGCACATGGAAGAGCTAGACATCCTTGGCTAACCGGGACAGCAGCATGGTTTTATACTGCGGTTACAAAGTACATTCTCGGAATACGACCTACATATAAAGGCTTAGAAATCGATCCATGCATCCCATCAGATTGGAATGGCTTTGAAGTTATAAGAAAATGGCGCGGTGCTACTTATAATATTAAAGTCAAAAACCCGGGACGAGTTGAAAAGGGAGTAAAAACAATTATATTGAATGGAAACAAATTAAACGGAGTAATTCCTATTCAAAAAGCAGGTACTTTAAATGAAGTCGAGATTATAATGGGTTAAAATATTAATTAATAAAGTAAACTCGAATTTTAATAATTTAATAATCAATGAAAACTAAAGATTTAGAAAAAATGTTGAACAAGTCAATAAAATATATTTTACTTTTTATTTTATCATTTCAAGTAATTATGTTTGCTCAAAAGAAGGAGATTGTTGCATATTATGCAGGCGGAGATTCATATAATTCATATTTTGTAAAGAATATAAAAACTTCAGGATCAGCTGACAAAATAACTGTTCTTATTTATGCATTTGCAACCCCGGGACCCGATTCTTCAGGCAATATTATAGCGCATATTAATCCTTATATCGATTATCAGCAAGTATATTCTTCTTCTATGAGCATCGATGGGGTTGCTGATGATTCAACCCAGTCACTTCGAGGACAATTTAATCAATTAAAAAAATTAAAAGCAGAATATCCAAAAATTAAAATACTTTTATCATTTGGGGGGTGGGGCGGAGGAACCTATTTCTCAGATGCCTCTCTTACTTCTAAATCAAGAGAATTATTTGTTAATGATTGTATTAATAAATTTATAATAGGAAATCTTCCGAAAATTAAAAATGCCGGCGGTAATGGTGTTGCTGCAGGTATTTTTGACGGATTTGATATCGATTGGGAATTCCCGGTTAGCGGAGGACCAGAAGGCACTCATAATAACATAAATGATAAAGAAAATTTCACTAAATTATTAGCGCTATTCAGAAAAAAGTTAAATCTAATTAATCCAAAGTTAATTCTTACAGCCGCTGTTGCAGCCGATAAACCTAATTTGAATAATTACGATATTAAAAGCGCTGAAAAATATTTAAATTGGTTCAATTTAATGACTTATGATTTTCATGGGAGTTGGAATAATACTACAGCACATCATACCAATTTACTTTCATCTCCAAAAGATACAACTGACAATGATGCTGAACATTCTTTCGATAAATCTGTAAAATATTTTATTGATTCTTTGGGAATCAACAGTAAAAAAATAATTCCGGGAGCAGCTTTTTATGGTAAATGCTGGTATGATGTTGACTCGGCAAACGGAGGACTATATCAACCGGGAAGAGATTCATCAGGTGTATTCAAAGATGGATTTGGAAATTTTTCTAATCTTAGGACTATTGAATCGATGGGATATAAATATTATTGGGATGGTTTAGCTATGGCTCCGTGGTTTTATAATTCGAAAGAAAAAATATTTTGGACGCTTGATGATACTAAATCAATTGCTCTTAAATCAAGATATGCAGATGCGTATAATCTCGGCGGATTAATGTTTTGGGAAATCAGCGGTGATGATTCAATCGGTACTCTTGTAAATACTATTTTCACAAGGAATATGCCCGACTTAATTATTAAAGGTTCACGTATTGATAAAAAATTTCCATTAATTAAAATAATTGCACCAAATAGATTAGAGATTATTAAGCATGGATCTAATTTTATTATTAATACTTCGGAATTATTTCACAGCGATTTAATTGCAAAAGTTGAATTTTTTGTTGATGGAGTTTCAATTGGGTATGATACGAAAGCACCTTTTGATTGGGTATGGTTTAATGTTCCCAAAGGAAGACATAAAATTCAGGCTGTTGCTATGGATAAAATGGGTAAAAAAAATATATCTAGGGCAATAATAATCAATGTTGATTAATATTTTAAAAAGACTAAACAATATAAATTCGACATTAAATCAAAGGTAAAATAATTATGGTTGACAATATTTGCATATTTGAAGACGTAAATTATTTACGATTGCTTCCTCTGGTCTACTTTAGACCGGTGTATGATTTGAGATGCGGTATATTGACTCTAAGAGAAAAAGTTTTAAAACAATACCAAGGAATACCAGTTTCTCTGCATTGCAGAAGTTATCTGAAAGGGGTAGTTGAACAACAAAATCCCAATTTAAAGGTTAACGAGTTTTCCGGGAAGAACTGTCTGTTTATAAATGGCAGAATAATAGTAGATGATAAATTAAAAGCGAAAATAAGTCTTGAGGGAGAAAATAAGGTATATTTTAAAGGTGATACTTGTATTGCGGCAAAAGCAAGCGGCAGTAAACTAGATAAAATAAAACATCAGCTTTCCGATTTGTTTTCACTTTCAAGTTTTGATGGCTTTGAAAAAGAGGAAATTGATGCTAATATTATTAACTATCCATGGAATTTAGTTAATGCAAATGGCGGACAGATAGTTGCTGATTTTAAAATTCTTACAAATGATATTAAAGATGATAAAATCAAAGGCAATATATACGAAGGTGCATACCTGCTTAATAGAGATAATATTTATATCGGCAGTGGTTCAAAAATAAAACCGGGAGTTGTTCTTGATGCTGAGAAAGGTCCAATTTATATAGGTAATAATGTGGAAGTGTACCCAAATTCTACAATAGAAGGTCCGGTTTTTATTGGAGATGAATCTAAAATCAAAGCTGGGGCAAAAATATATGAAGACACTAGTATAGGTCCTGTTTGTAAAGTTGGCGGAGAAGTTGAATCTTCAATTATTCATTCACATTCAAATAAACAACATGATGGATTCCTTGGTCATTCATACTTAGGGATGTGGGTTAATTTGGGTGCTGATACAAACAATAGCGACTTAAAAAATAACTATTCAAATGTCAAAGTAACAATCAACAATGAGCAAATAGACAGCGGATCAATGTTTGTTGGATTAATAATAGGCGATCATTCAAAAAGCGGAATAAATACTATGTTTAATACAGGTACGGTAGTGGGTGTTTTCAGTAATATTTATGGAGGCGGATTTCCTAGAAAATATATTCCTTCATTTTCATGGGGAGGTTCTGAATCTCTTATTACTTATAAAATTGATAAAAGTGTTGAGGTGGCTAAAAGGGTAATGAATCGACGTAAAATTGAAATTACAGAAATTGACAAAGAGTTAATGAAAAAAGTATTTGATTTAACAAAGGAAGAAAGGATTAAACAGGGCATGTCTGAATGATTTTTTGTCTTTCTGGACAAACTCTTTTTTGTTCATTTTAAAAATTTTAAATCATTAAATAAGGAGTTATTATGCGACTTATTATACAACCAAATTATGATTTGGTATCAAAATGGGCTGCAAATTATGTTGCCCGTAAGATCTTGGAATTCAAACCATCCTCTTCAAAACGTTTTGTATTAGGTTTGCCGACGGGCTCTTCTCCGATCGGGATGTATAAGGAATTGGCTAACTTGAATAAGAAAAAAGTTATTTCGTTTAAATATGTGACTACTTTTAACATGGATGAATACGTCAATCTCCCTGAAAATCATCCTGAAAGTTATCATACATTTATGTTCAATAATTTTTTCAATCATATTGATATTGATAAAAAATTCGTAAATATTCTTAATGGGAATGCAAAAGAACTCGAGAAGGAATGTGAAAGTTATGAAAAGAGAATCGCTAATGCTGGCGGTATAAAATTATTTGTAGGCGGAATTGGTCCCGATGGGCATATTGCTTTTAATGAACCAGGTTCTTCAATCGGATCGCTTACAAGGGTTAAAACTTTAATGATGGATACAATTATTGCAAACTCAAGATTTTTCGATAACGATATAAACAAAGTTCCTAAAACTGCTCTAACTGTAGGCGTAAAAACAGTTTTGGATTCAGAGGAAGTTTTGATAATTATCAGCGGTCATAACAAAGCACGTGCATTAGCTAAAGTTGTAGAAGAAGGTGTAAACCATATGTGGACTGTAAGTGCTCTGCAATTGCATCCTAAAGGTATTATAGTTTGCGATGATGCTGCGACTTATGAACTAAAGGTAGGAACGGTAAAATATTTTAGAGATATTGAGTCTACAAATCTTTCTCCGGATACTCTTTTAAAATAATCGTTTATTATAGGGAGAATCTACAATATTAGAATCTCCCTTTATATTAATATGTCAAACAAAAAAAGAAACAAAAAATGGTAAAAAATAAGATATCATCACTGTCAAAAGTTGAAAAGAAATTTTTAGATAACTCAGGTAGGCAGATGCAATATTCTCCGACCGAAAAGATAAATATAATACAGGTAAAAAACTTCCCCGAATTAGGAAAGCTGACTGCATTAAGATTTATAGAATGGACACTGGATAACCCGGGCGGGGTTGTATCGCTTCCTACGGGAAAGACTCCCGAACACTTTATAAAATGGGTAACTTATTATCTAAAGAACTGGCAAAGTAAAGAGGTAAAAGAAGAACTAGCAAGCAATGGGATAGATACTTCAACAAAACCCGATATGCGAAGTCTTCATTTTGTACAGATAGATGAATTTTATCCTATAGATTCATTTCAGCATAACAGCTTTTATTATTATATACAGAGATTTTATTTCAGCAGTTTTGAAATGGATCCGTCAAAGGCACTTCTGATAAATGTGAATGAAATCCCGACTGCAAAAGGATTGCCTATTGATCAAATATTCCCGGATAAATGCGTAGACTTATCACTTCGCTATAGATATGCCAAGACAAAACATGAACAACTGCAAAAGCAGACAATTGAACTGGTTGATGAATTCTGTACCGAGTACGAGAGGAAGATCCGTGAGTTAGGCGGAATAGGATTCTTTCTCGGCGGTATCGGTCCGGATGGTCACATTGGATTTAATATACAAGGCAGTGATCACTTTTCAACAACCCGGCTGATGGAAACGAATTACGAAACACAAGCAGCTGCATCGACAGATTTGGGAGGAATTGAAATAGCAAGGAATAGGCTAGTTATTACAATTGGTCTTAACACAATTACCTATAACAAGGATGCAGTAGCTTTAATAATTGCCTCAGGTGAGGCAAAAGCAAACATAGTTCGAGACTCAATCGAGAGTCCTTTAAGCAACAAATATCCGGCATCGGTTCTTCAAAACCTGCCAAAAGCCCGGTTTTATCTTACCGACGGAGCTGCCTTGAGATTGAAGGCAAGAAGACTTGAAGATATGAAGAACGAGGATCCTATATCTGAGTTCTCAATTGAGCGAGCAATTATTAATCTTGCAGTAGAAAAGAAAAAAGAGGTCTTGAAACTAAGCATTGATGATTATAATGATGATGAATTTGGAAAGTATATTCTCAAGAAGACCGGACAAAGTGTAGAGACTATAAATCAGAGAATACATAAGGCTGTCTATAATAGATTCAATCACGGAATTGCCTCGGTAGAGAATCAAAGGATTCTGCATACTGGTCCTCATCATGACGATATAATGCTAGGGTATTTACCATATATAGTACATTTGGTTCGTAATGTGACAAATAAACATCATTTTTCAGTACTCACAAGCGGATTTACGGCAGTGACAAATTCTTATATATTGGAGATCATGGAGAATTTGAAAAAGCATATTTCAAAAGAAGAATTTAACAGAAGGCTGAACACTAAATATTTTGAGACATCATTTGAAGAAGGAAAAAACCGTGATGTGAACTTATATCTTGACGGAATAGCAGCTAAAAGTCTTGTCATAAAGAATGAAGCCCAGGCAAGAAGGACGTTAAGAAATCTGATAGAAGTCTATGGTAATAGCAATATAGAATTTTTAAATGAAAAGATAAATGAGTTGATTGTCTATTTTCAGACTCAATATCCGGGGAAAAAAGACACTCCGGATGTTCAAAAGCTCAAGGGAATGCTAAGGGAATGGGAAGAAGAGATACTTTGGGCACATTTGGGATTTCATAGTGACGAGGTATCACATTTAAGACTTGGGTTTTATCAGGGAGATATATTTACAGAAAATCCGGAGATTAACAGAGATGTTCTTCCTGTGCTGAATCTCTTTAGGAAATTTAAGCCAACCATAATCACCGTGGCACTTGATCCGGAAGGCAGCGGTCCGGATACTCACTATAAGGTTCTTCAAACAATCTCTGAGGCATTACGGTTATACGGAAAAGAGACAGACATATCTAAATTAAGAATTTGGGGTTATCGTAATGTATGGTACCGTTTTCACCCGGCAGAGGCAAACATATATATACCGGTAAGTCTAAATAGTTTCGCATTGATTGACAGTATGTTCATGAACAGCTACGGCTCACAAAAGGATGCAAGCTTTCCAAGTTTTGAACTAGACGGACCTTTCTCAACTTTATCTCAGAATGTGCTTGCAGAACAGTACCAAACTATTCGACTTTGTTTAGGAAGGGATTTTTTCATTGCACATGAAATTCCCAGGGTAAGAGCAGCACACGGAATGGTTTATCTAAAAGAACTTTCTTTAGATGAATTTTATACTAAATCTATTGAATTGAAAAAATTAACTGAAAATTAGAAATCGAATAACAAAGGAATTAAAATTTATAAGGGGAGATTCTTTTAAAATATAAAGATTATTGTCTATAATGAAAGTTTGTTACTATTTTCTGCTTATTACAATAGCTCTATTTCCAAGGGATATTATTCATCCACAGGGAAATATTTCTGAAAATGTTATTATATTAAAAAAAAATTGGTTTATCCAGTCTTCTGAAAAAACCACTGATTCCGGTTCAATTATTGCGAGTGAAAAATTTTCTTTAAGTTCCTGGTATAAGGCAGATGTCCCATCGACCATTATGGGAGCTTTAGTCAAAGATAATATTTATAAGAATGTTTTTTCAGGTAATAATTTAAAAAATATTCCTCATAAACAATTTGAAAATTCATGGTGGTACAGAACCCAATTTATTATTCCAAAAAAAATAAAGGGCAAGTTTGTCAAACTTGAGTTTGAAGGAATAAACTACAGAGCAAATATCTGGCTTAACGGAACTCTAATATCAGGTAGTAGTTATTGCGCAGGTGTTTACAGAATGTTTGAATTTGATATCACTAGAATTGTTAAACGTAACGGGAAAAATGTTTTAGCAGTTGAAGTATTTCCGCCAAAAAAAGGGGAACCAACAATTGGATTTGTAGATTGGAATCCAAATGCTCCTGATAATAATATGGGAATTTGGAGACCAGTCAAATTAAAATTCAGCGGCGATATTTCCATAAATTATCCTTTTGTCCAAAGTAAAATTAATTATCAATCCCGAATCGCTGAACTGAACGTTTCTACTGAATTACATAATAATTCTGATAAATATATATCCGGAGAGTTAACCGGCGTGATTGATAAAATAAAATTTTCAAAAAAAATTAATTTTGAACCCAGCGAAAATATTAAAATTACTTTTACTCCTCAAGATTTCAAGCAGCTTATAATTAAAAATCCAAAATTATGGTGGACTTACAATCTAGGAAAGCCATCACTTTATAAGCTGAAATTGATATTTAAAATCAAACAGAAAGTTTCAGATTTAATTGAAACAAAATTCGGAATTCGCGAGGTTACTGATTATATAAATAATGAGGGATATCGCGGCTATAAATTAAATGGGAAAAAAATACTAGTTCTCGGGGGCGGCTGGGTAGATAATTTATTTTTAAATAATACTTTTGATAACCTAAGGACACAGATTGATTATGTAAAACAAATGGGGTTGAATGCTATCAGGCTTGAGGGATTTTGGGGAGAGAGCAGCGCACTATATAACCTATGTGATGAAAATGGTATCCTTATGATGGTTGGATGGAGTTGTCAGTGGGAGTGGGAAGAATATATTGGTAAGCCTGTAGATGAATATGGTGCAATCAAAACAAAAGGAGAAATTGACTTAATCACGAGATCTTTTAAAGATCAAATTAAATGGCTTCGGAATCATCCTAGTATTTTTGTTTGGCTATACGGAAGCGATAAAATTCCAAGACCAGAACTTGAAAAAGAATATCAAAAAATTCTTAGGGAAAATGATCCTACCAGACCATTCCTTGCCTCTGCAGCAGACCATATTAGCACCATAACAGGGAAAACAGCTGTTAAAATGCGTGGACCCTATGATTATGTGCCCCCAGTATATTGGTGGAAAGAAAAAACTGTTGGCGGGGCACTAGGATTTAATACAGAAGAAGGACCTGGAGCAGAAATTCCTCCTTTAGAAAGTATAACAAAGATGATTCCAAAAAATGATCTTTGGCCTATAGATAGTGTGTGGAATTTTCATTGCGGTAAATATTCATTCTCAAATTTGCGAAGCTATAATAATGCTATGTATAGACGCCTTGACACATGCATAAATGTTATCGATTATTGCACTAAGGCTCAATATTTTAATTATGAAAATACTCGTGCAATGTTTGAAGCAAATGAAGCTAATAAATATAGTTCAACAGGAGTAATTCATTGGATGCTGAATGCGGCTTGGCCAAAACTTTGGTGGCAATTATATGATTATTACCTACAGCCGGGGGGAGCCTTATACGGTACAAAAAAAGCATGCGAACCAATTCATATTATATATGATTATGATAATATGGGAATTGTAGTTATCAACAATACACTTAAAGCACTAAATAATTTATCGGCAAATATTCAAATATTTAATTTTGATTTAACTAAAAAATATTCATTCAATACTCCGGTTAAATTAATGCCGGATCAATCAATTGAAATATTAAAATTACCTTACATAAAAGATCTAAGTAAAACTTATTTTGTTGATTTGAAATTAAAGGAAGATAAGAGAACACTAAGTTCAAATTTCTACTGTTTATCATCAAAGCCTGATATCCTTGACACAGCTAAAACCAATTGGTTCATTACCCCGGCAAAAGAATATGCTGATTTGACAGAGCTCAATAATTTACCAAAGGTACATTTAACCGTTACAGAAAAGTTCAAAGGTGAAAAGGATAAGGATTTTATAGAAGCAGAAATTAGTAATTACACTAACAAATTAGCTTTTCAAATTGTATTGTCTGTAAAAAAGGGAAAAAATGGAGATTCAGTGTTGCCGATCTTTTGGGAAGATAATTATTTTTCACTTCTTCCGGGTGAAAAGAGGATTATAAAGGGATATTTTTATAAAAATGATTTATCCGGCAAAGAGCCCAAATTAAATGTATCCGGATGGAATATTGATTAATCCATTTTACTTTTCAGTCATAAACGTGAGGAATAAAACAAAACTAAAATATTGTGATGATGTTTCAAGATTGAAAAAAAACAATGAAAGGATTAGATGGGTATTTTAGGAATAGATCTTGGGGGAACAAATGTTCGGGTTGGACATATAAACAATAGTTCATTAGTTAAAGTTGAATCATTACCGATTACGAAGGACGGAAGTGCAGTTGAGATCATTAATGAAATATTTAGTTTGATTGAAAAATTTTCAACTAATGATATAATGGGGATTGGAATTGGCGTACCGAGCATTGTAGATATTGAAAGAGGAATCGTTTATAATGCGCAAAACATTCCTTCATGGAAGGAAGTTCATCTAAAGGAAATAATTGAGAAAAGATATAGAGTACCGGTATATATCAATAATGATGCAAATTGTTTTACAATTGGTGAAAAATATTTCGGAAAAGGAAAAAAATATAAAAATATTGTCGGTATGATTTTAGGGACAGGTATGGGCGCCGGAATATTAATTAATGATAAGCTTTATACCGGCAAAAATTGCGGTGCCGGCGAATTTGGTTCAATCCCTTATTTAGAGAAAACTTATGAATACTATTGCAGCGGAATGCTGACTGTATTTTTCTACGCAAAACTCTGGCGTCGTGCCGGTGTTCTTACCGATGTCGAGTTTGCAGAA
>JAJYOQ010000540.1 GCA_021796135.1 Bacteroidota bacterium | reverse complement strand
GTTGGTTCATTTTCCTTCATTTCCTTTTTTATTTTCAACTACATTATAATATTTCTTTTGAATTTTCCTAATTTTATTTTAACTTTTTTTGTATAATCCTTTCCCTATTCTCGGACAGCCTCCTAGCGCCTCTGTTAGTGACCTCTTCTAATGTTTGCACAGGTGCGCCGATAGCTTTACAGACACAAATTTGCTCAAGCTTCCCGTTATGGTAAAATGGCATTTGGGGATAATAATCTGTGTATTTCCACCATTGATTTTGCTTGCCGGAGAAATCCCACATTTCACGCCATGTGAAAAATTTTCGAATTTCAGCCGGTAGTGAAGTATCTGAGGGGGCTAAAATCAAAGGTTTCCTCTCCCAATAAAACCAAAGATTAGAATATTTTTTTTGTTTGTAAAAATTGTTATATATATTTTCAATCTTTGATTTGGGATTATACTTGAAAAAAAAACAAATCTTTGGGACATCTATTCCCTGGCTTTTCAATTCCTCCGATATTTTGCAATATGTCTCAAGGGTTGTATCATATTCAGTAAACCTGTAGTCGTTAGTATAATCCATGAAGACAAAATCAACGCCAGCATCAGCTAGCATCATTATATTTCTTCTTATCACCCATGGATCATCCGAGCAGTAATATCCCGCTTCCGGTTCTCCCCAATAATAAGTTTTTGTGTTCTCCCAGACAGGGTTTGTCGGATTAGCTGTAAGAATTTTTGAAACATCGCGTATTGTGTCAACTTGCCATTGCCATAAGAAATAAAAGACACCAACATATTTATCAGGTTTCATCGGTCCAACTTCTTGGTAAGTGGGTAAACTACGTCCTAAGGCATCAGTAGCCACCCATTCATTACCAAACGCTACGGTTTGTTTTGAATTCTGTGCTTGCAAGTTTGATAACATTATTAAAAAAATGAATATTAATAATCGTTTAATTAATTTCATCAATGCCTCATTTCTAAATAATTGTTGTTTTTTATAATATTATATCTAAAGTACAGCTATAGAAAACACTAAATGAACATTTTTCCTTATAACAAAATGGCATTACGATACTTTAATTGGTAGTTCGATACACTAAATTATTCCTTACCCATTGTTCAGAATTCTGATCAAATTCTTTAAGTTCCTCTGCGGCAGAAATTGAATCTTTGTGAGGCATTTTATACCCCTCTTGATTTTCTACGTCTTTTATTAGCAGATCTCTTAGCCTCTTATAAAACTCTTCAGGCACCCTTTCATTTGCTTCAAAAGTCCTCCTGATATTGTATGCCGCCAATGTTTCCATCGCATGTAAACTATGGTCACGGAACAATGTTTTTAATAAAAGAATATCTTTTATCCAGGACTCTACATCTTTTTTATAAGAAGTATCAGGAAGTAAAGCTAAACTAGATTTGTAATAGAGCAAACTCTTTTCAAGATGGTCAGCAGCAATACCGAATCTAAGGCCGACATCTTCTATAGCCCAGGGATCTAAAGGTTCATTTTTCGTAAACATAAAAATCGACCTTCTGGTCGACTCCCAATCCGGAGAATGAGCAACTTGTCCGATAATTTTGAAAGCTTTCCAGTTATGGTATCTTTGATTGTTATCTTGACAAATAAGTCTGTATAACCAGGTTGCGTCCCATGGAGCTAAGCTATAACCTAAGGTAGATTCCTTCCATCCATTGAGAATATCTTTTTTCGCTTTTCCATATTTCTTGGAGAGAATTTCCAAAGCTAAATCCAAATCAATATTTGGATTTTTAAAAAACAATGCGGTCATTTCAAGATTTGGATCATTACGATCAGGTAATATTCCATAGTATTCCTTTACACCATAAAGGTTTTTTACCGATTTAAGAGCAGCTAATTGACGGTAAGCCAAGCCTGGAGTGACAACATTAATTAAAGGATCAACTTCTTCAGTAGAACTACTCATAAAAATTTCCCCTATTACGGGAATCTCTCTTTGAGCAGCTAAAGCCACAACATTTCTGAACCAAGGATCTACTGGTCGGGCAGCCTGCACCTCAGCAACATTACTATGCAATATTAGACCAAAATTTTTCTGGGGAAGTTTGTCAATCGTAGCGTAAAGTTCTCCTCCTGAAAGCTCCCATGGCTCCCACCACATCATACCTTTAGGATGATATTCACTCCAAGTAGTACAGAGCGCTTTTAAGAAAGGAGGTATTCTTTCATCTAACGGAATACCTTTATCTAAAATACAATTGCCAAATTCATTTCCTAACCATGCCTCCTGATCAAACGTATATATCATAATATCATCAATTTCAGGAATTTTCTTAGATAGTTGTGAAAGCAGATATTGGTATCGTTTAATTATAACTGAATCCTGTATGTCGTTAGCACAGGTCGCGCTATCAATTTCTTTTGGATCGCCAATAGTTTTGTATAAATCTCTAATTAATGGAGCGCCAAATTGAAATAATGTGCGAAAACCATATTCTTTTGCCTTTTTGGCTCGTCTTTTTATCTCGTTAAAACGCTCTCTCACTTTAGTGGACGGAGTTTCTCCTTTATAAGCTAGAATATCTTCAAGATTTAAAGGATCATCAGCTGGTCTGCTACCCCAAGCAATGTTCAATTGTATTGTATTAAACCCCTCTTCCTTAAGTTTTTGAAGTTGTATATCATCATATCTCGTATCGGGATCTGATGGATTTCCGATAATAGCTATCCGATATTTAAATACTGTCGGGTTTTTTTTTAATATACGATTTTGTTGTGCTTGGGAATTGCTCAAGGGAAAAAAAGCTAAAATAACAATAGATAAATATTTTATCCAATAATTTTTGTTTAGCCCATTATGGATAACAAAGCTATAGACTATTTTTTTACACATAAAAATTCAATTTTTAATTTTAGAAATAGGTTATACTTACAAACAGATCTCTTTATGTAACGCACTTAAATTTTTCAGGAGTCTGTTAATCCATTTCGACTCGTATAAGGTATGTATTTGCTCCAATCAATAATTTGTGCACCAGTAATACTATTTAGTTGTGTAGACATAATTGAACCTGCCGTCAGGCGCTGCATCTCCATGTACATAGAAGTCCATTATATTTCCATCTGTCTCACTGTTATCGCTCCACTTAAACTCAAAATTCAATTTCTTTCCCTCTACATTGAATAACGAGCGATTTACTTTTAACTCCAATACATTTCCGTCTATCGCATAAGCAGCTGAGCCTACCTTTGCCCATCCCCATGAATTGTTTACACTTCTCTCTACTACCGCCGAATCTCCAGGGTTTATCCGGTTGATTACATAATCATAACCTTCCCATCCCGTTGCTTTATTGCG
>JAJYOQ010000539.1 GCA_021796135.1 Bacteroidota bacterium | reverse complement strand
ATAATAGGCGTCCCAATCTATCCCACCTTCAATTGATACTCCTTCAATAGGGATACCATTATTGTCGCGAATCATAACTTCAAACGTTTTGCTATTATTCTTAACATCCTTTGTCGGAGCTACAATTTCATTTTTTTCACATCTTGAGAACAAAAGAACAATACAAATGACTACGAATATTTTAGTTATTGATTCATTATTCATGTAGCCACCTAACGTCGTTGTTTTTAAGTTGCAGTTACCGTGCCTATGCAGTGCCGCTCGCCCAACACAGTCCGCCGCGGCGGACAGTTGTCATGGTTTGGATCCCCGCAAAACGGGGCTGGCAATGACTGCCAAGGAAAAATTCATGTTATTTTATAAGAGCTATTCCAATACTGATAATAATAAAAAATAGAATTCCACCAGTAATAATCACAGAAATAGGTTGTGCATAATTTAAAGTCCAACCAAGCCAATCTATTCTTTTGGGAACAATAATTCTTGAGTCATCTGGATTAAAATAAAATATTCCCCAAACCCAATAATCCGTTTCATTTTGTACTCTAGTTCTCCATTTTTTTATTATTATCATATGCACAAACTCAAGCATCAGATGTAATAATGCTAACAATATTAAACTTGTGAGGATATAGTTCCCTATCTTCATGTCCATTGCCTAACAATTAATGAATAATGTAATACGCACCGAACGACACTTCCGCTAATAGCTTGCCCCGCACTTGTTCCGGACTGTCACCTTAGAGGCGCCGATTATATGCGTTTTTATTTATTTACTTTTTATTTTAAGATTTTCAAATTTGTTAATAATTGTCTCGTTCATAAATTCTTCAGGAGATCGATCTAATTTTCTCATATTACATTTTTGGCACGATAAAACTAAATTGTCCAAAGAATTTGAACCACCGCCAGCAACTGGTATTTTATGATCAATGACTGCCCGGTTTTCTGACTTGAAATATTTTCTATTTTCTGGGATTATTACTTCAATACCACAGTAGTTACATTTTCCTTCCGATAGGAAAAATAGTATTGCAACTTTTTCTCTATAATTAAAACTACCCCATCTTTTCGAATACCAGCTTATATCACTTTCCATAGTCATATTAGAAATTTCTGCAAAACTATTTTGGATATCATAAAATTGTTTCGCGCTTTGTATTTTACCTTCAATAATAGTTTTTAACCTATTAGCTTCTTTTATATTCGTAGTCCTTAAACTCTTATGTATTCGTTTTTTATTTGGTAAGATGTAAGAGATATAGTAGTATTTCCCATTTTTATGAATGCATGCCATTTAAAACCTTCGCATATAATGGCATTGTTTTTAAGTCGCCGCCCAAAACAGCAATGCAACTTTGTAAACCAATGCCGATGAATTATAATTTATTATTCATTTATAACAAACTCCAAAGTGAGCAACTAGGTATTGTCAACCAAACTTAATAATACTTCAAACGACTGAATCGAAGAAGCGCTCGGCTTGAGGCGCTTGTTATTTTTTACATTTCTGAATTACGCAATAAAAGTATTGCTTTTACTCCTTTACTAATATTTGAGAAATTAAAATTCATATTATCTAAAACATATAATTCGCAGCTGATTACTTCTGCAATCTCTATGTTAAAGAGAACTACATTTAATCCCTTCCCAAGTTTGCTTTTAAATATAATCCCATCATTACCATTATTCTTGAATAATTCAGAAATAATTTGAGTTGGTATATAATCTGTTGAACGATCTTCTGATGATATTGGTCTTGAAAACGCATAATCAATATTATCCCAAACAAGTTGCTCTCGAATTTCTGGAGGAGGTTCATCTAAATGATATGACTTCCTTGTTTCTTGATTTGTAGAAATATTAATTAAAGATAATTCTTTTACTACCTTTAATTTTGCAAGCGATATTTCTGAACCCAACCAAGGTCTGACTTCAGCGAGCGCTGTATCTTCTTCAGTAGCTAAATACAAGTAAGGAATACCCGAAGAATTTGCTCTACCTTCTATTGCTTTATCGGGTAATGGTTTCATGCGTTCAAAAGTATATGGCTGTTGCACATCATAATCATGTTTACCATTTCTATATTTTGGCAAAAGTCTACAACCTAATTGTGCACGCCATAAAATGGTATCTTTTTTTATGCAAGTGATTCGTTTCTGACTTGTTTCAATTAATGTATCAAGGAAATATTGTATCTCATCATCAAAAAAATATCGATTATCATATCTGATCTTTTTTGCAAATAATGAATAACTGCGCCAAGTTTTAAATTCTTTCATAGTTCATGAGCAAAATATAACTATTAATTACACTGCATTGAATTCTTAGTTACGGAATACATACCCGCAAAGGTCGGGCAGGTATGCATGCAGTTGCATCCGCCTTTGTCGGACAAGTATCTATATTCCTAACGGACGCGGCTTTGTCCGCATAATTTAAATCTGTTAACAAAACGGATTCTAATTTGTGGTGTGTTTCCGGCTTACCTAACTGGTTTTCCCCCAAAAGTGGTGTGATGAAATGACCGGGCTGGTCAATTATGCTGGAGCTTAAATTACTTTCAATAAAAAATATCACTTCCCCTTCCTCCGGATACAACATAAAACAATCGGCGCAAACTATCAACAGCTATCTGCTCGCCTCGCTTTAAGCTATTTGTTATGTACTAATTGATTGCATTAGTAGATGAAATAGTTAAACCCTACATCTACACGAAACAATTTACTTTTCATCGGATCGAGGCGTGATGCCGTAGCTTTGTAGCTGATGAAACTATAATTTAGACTTCCTTCCAAAGCAAGAGAACGCGTAACAAAGAAATCCATACCGCCGCTGATTATAAATTCATTTGTTGTATAAACACCGGGGTCTGATGTTATCTTTTGTGACATAAAGTTATAACCAACACCGAGAAATGGCTTTACTTTATCTACGTCAAAATAATAGCGTATGACTGGTCCCATGCCATAAATATCGCTCTGAGCATTTCCGCTCGACCAGTGGATGTAGTTAACAGATAAAGCAGCATACAGATGATCTACAAAGAAATATCCGGCTTTGGGATTCAAAATAAGAGTAGTGTGATCAGCCGAAGAATAATCATAAGATTGGCTTGAAAATGAAGCTGTGCCTCCAAGAGAAACAGAACCTTGACTTATCGGCGATTGTGCCATAACAGTTACCGCAAAAGCAAACAAAAGAACTACAATTACTTTTTTCATTTCATACCCCGTTTAATTAATGAATAATGAAGTTGTGAGACAGTTTTAAGATTAAGAAATTAAAAGCATTGAATTTGCAGATAGAGTTCATATCCCCATCCTCC
>JAJYOQ010000058.1 GCA_021796135.1 Bacteroidota bacterium | reverse complement strand
ATTTTAAGTATCTCGATTTTTGAAAAAAGCTCAATTTTAGGGCTTACAAACGATGTTGAATACGGATTCAAAGGCAGTGACCCTGGTAACCAATTGAATTTATTCAACTTATAACCGGACAGTAGTGTCTTATTTTATTCTTTAAGCTTTGCTCAAGACGGGCAGCTTGACACAAGTTTTGCAGATACCGGAAAAGTAATTAACACTATCGGTCCGCCCAATGCTGTTGGATGGTATAGTGAAGCTCATTCAACATTAATTCAAAGCGACGGAAAAATTATTGTCGCGGGGTTTGCACGCGCTCCATCACAAACTTTTTTTGCATTGATTCGTTATAATCAAAATGGGATTATCGACAGCTCATTCGGAATTAACGGGGTTGATATTACCTCAATTGGTTCTTCCGATGATAAAGCTTATTCTGCTTTGATCCAGCCCGATGGTAAAATTATTGCGGCAGGGTATGCCACCGAAAATTATTTGCATGTGTTCGCTTTAGTACGCTACAACGAGGATGGAAGCCTGGATAATACTTTCGGTTCAAACGGAATTGTAACTACTGCCGTCGGCAAGTCTGATGATAAAATATTTTCAATTGCTATTCAACAAGACGGTAAAGTTATTGCTGCCGGAACTTCATACGAAAATAATCAAGGTATATATGCTTTTGCTTTAGCGCGATATAATACAGATGGAAGCTTAGACAATACGTTTGGAACAAACGGGATAGATACTCTTTACTTGGAGGTATCAAACAACCCACTCCAATATGATGAAGCAAAGTCTGTGGCAATTCAGGGCGATGGAAAGATTGTCATAGGTGGCTATTCAGGGAACGCCAAAACTGACTTTAGCATGGTCCGTTTCAATGTTGACGGAAGTACAGATAATTCATTTGGCTTGAAGGGAGTGGTCCTTACTCCAATCGGAACCGGTTGGGATGTAGTTTCTTCAGTGGCTATTCAAGGTAACGGTAAGATTGTGGCGGCAGGCTATACTGAAACAGGCTATTATCTATACGGATTCGCCCTTGCCCGTTACAACACGGATGGAAGTTTAGACAATACATTCGGCACAAATGGAATAGTAACTACTGCTATTGAGAATTCGTCACAAGTTAATTCAGTGGCGATCCAGAGTGATGGTAAGATTGTGGTTTCGGGATGGTCAAATGATGGAAGCCACACCTATTTTGCCTTAGCCCGTTATAATACGAATGGAAGTTTAGATAACACTTTTGGTACAAATGGGATAACAACTACGCCTTTTTATTTTGATTTTGATAATAAAGCTTATTCAGTAGCAATTCAGAGTGATGGTAAAATTGTTGCCGCTGGGGCTGCTGAATATAATAACTTTTCTGATCTTTATGGATTTGCCGTAATGCGATACACAGGCAGTTCAGGTCCAGTAAATGCTGTTTCTAAAACTTCAGGGCTCCCTACAACTTTCACGCTTTATCAGAATTATCCTAACCCTTTCAACCCTTCCACCACAATTCAATATGATCTGCCGAAAGGAGAAAACGTAAAGCTAATAGTCTACGATGTGCTTGGTAGAGAAGTCGCCTCATTGGTAGATGCGTACCAGTTAGCAGGCTTTTACAAAGTTAAATGGAATGGTAAAAATGCTTTTGGTGAAAATATGGCTTCTGGTGTTTTCTTTTACTCTTTTGAAGCCGGAAATTATAACTCAATTAAGAAGATGATTTACTTGAAATAATAAATTATTATGATGATGAAGGGAATTAAACAACTGCTTCCCCTAATCAACTTAAAATAAATTAAATACTTAAAAAAGAGTTCATCATGATTATTTCTAATAAGGATTTCTTGTTTATAATGATATTTACATTCGTGCTACCAACGATTTCGGTCGCTCAGTGGGTACAAACCAACTGACCTTACGGTGGTGGCGCCACCGTTAATACATTTGCTATTTCCCCCAACGTTGCAAGCGGCACGAATCTCTTCGCAGGCACTAACAACGGCCAGGTCTTTCTTTCGATCAACAATGGTGCCACCTGAACTGCAACAGCAAACGGTCTCTGGTCCACCGCAATGGGAGAGGTTACAACAGCAAGCGGTAACTATTCCACTGCAATGGGAAATTATGCAAGCACAAATAGTCTCCTGGGTTCTTTTGTTTATGGAGATAATTCTACTTATAATCTTTCAACTTCTACTGCCGATAACCAATTTATTGTGCTTGCTGCTGGCGGGTATGTTTTTTATACAAATTCTAGTATGAACTTAGGTGCTTCACTAGGCGCTGGTCAAACTGCCTGGTCAGTCGTTTCAGATTCTACAAAAAAAGAAAACTTCCTGCCGGTTAACGGCGAAACTGTGCTGAGCAAAATTAGCAAATTCAATCTTAGAAGCTGGAACTACAAAGGACAGGATCCCAAAGAATACCGCCATTACGGGCCTATGGCTCAAGAGTTCTTCATCGCTTTCGGACACGATAAATATGGCGTAGTAGGCAATGATACAACCATAAACTCAGCAGACTTTGCAGGAATAAATTTAATTGCCATCCAGGCACTTGAAAAAAGGACAGACGAATTAAATAAAGCCGGTAAAGAACTTAAAGAAAAACAGAATGAGCTGACTGCATTGAAAGCTAATTACGCCGAATTAAAGAACGAATTTGAAAAAAGCAATATTAAATGGCAAGAGGTTGAGAACATGCTGACCAAATTATCCAACTCAAGAGTTGAAGTATCTGAGAAATAATAGTATCTGCCGGAAATAAATTAAACTTTATTTAGGTTTTAAGACGTAAAGAATAAATAGAAATCTGTCCAGTTTTGATTACTATCCAACTTTCTCCTCCATTCTATGTCTATTTTGTCAGCAATGAAGCTAATCTATTGATTATAATTAAAATTTCAAATTAAGATTTTTGTTATATTACTGAAGTAAAACGAAAATGCATTTGGCAAGATAAAAAATTCTTACTTGCTTTTCGTATGAATGTGGAAATCTATTTTTTTATTTGTGATCAAAAAGAAAAAATAATTTTATGAAAATCGCCTTTGTCAGTACTGAAGCCCTGCCCTTTGCTAAAACAGGCGGATTGGCAGACGTAGCCGGAGTCCTACCTAAACATTTAGAAAAACTTGGCTGTGAAGTTAAATTATTTATTCCGAAATATTATTCTATCGACGAAGCAAAATATAACCTGCACTATAATTGGGGAATAGGCGAAATAAAAATAAAAATTGCCGGACACCTTCGCTCAGTTCATATTTACCAAACTAAACTTGAGGGCTCGAATGTTGAAGTAAACTTTGTGGACTGCCCGCATTATTTTCATCGCGGTCACCTTTATACTAATGATCCGGATGAGGACGAAAGATTCATACTGTTTTCTAAAGGCGTTATTGAATCCTTGCAGCGGCTTCATTGGGCTCCGGATGTAATCCATTGCAACGACTGGCAGACCGGATTAATTCCTTTGCTATTAAAGGATAATTATTCTTGGGATAAACTCTTCGAAAAAACTGCTTCACTATTTACTATACACAATATCGGCTATCAGGGATTATTCCCAAAATCAACTTTGGAAAAAGCTGAAATCAATGAAAAATATTTTTATCCTGCGGGTCCCGTAGAATTTTATGATAAATTTTCCTTTATGAAAGCTGCATTAAATTATTCAGATATTATAACTACTGTTAGCAAAACATATGCAAAGGAAATATTAACTAAAGAATATGGTGCCGGTCTGGAAAATGTCTTGCTTAATCGGGTTAATGATCTGTACGGAATACTAAACGGTGTTGATTATTCAATATGGAATCCGGAAACCGACAAGCAAATTCCTTTTGCTTATTCTAAAGATCAATTAGAAGGAAAATTAAAAAATAAGGAATACCTGCTTCTGCTTTTCGGAATTCCCTTCAAGGCGGAAGTTCCGCTTATTGGCATAGTTTCCAGAATAGTAGAACAAAAAGGATTTGATATTTTTGTCGACTCATTATTGCAGCTAACTGAAATTGACGCCCAATGGATAATTCTCGGCAGCGGTGAAGATAAATATGAGGATATGTTCCATAGTCTGGTTAATCAATACCCTCAAAAATTCGGTGCATATATTGGTTTCAATAATGAACTTTCTCACCTAGTAGAAGCCGGTGTAGATATATTCTTAATGCCGTCCCGTTACGAACCCTGCGGATTAAATCAGATTTATAGTTTGAAATATGGAACTGTTCCGGTAGTGCGTAATACCGGCGGACTTGCAGATACAATAACAGATTATCGGAAAAATAAAGAAATAGGAAACGGATTTTCTTTTAATGAATACTCCGGAAAAGAACTGGCTTCAACACTTAAAGATGCGGTAGAATTTTTTCAGCAAAAAGACGAATGGAAAAAAATTCAATTCAATGGAATGATGGCTGATTTTTCATGGGAGGACTCGGCTAATGAATATTTGAAGCTTTATAAGAAAGTAATTAAAAAGAAAATTTCAGAAGAAAAATAATTTCATACTAATAATAGTAACCGATAGAAAAATAAAAATGAAAATCTCCCCAGCTAAGCGGATCACCGGGAAGATCTTTCACAAAATGAAAACTCCTTCCTAGAGAAAAATCTGCGGGTCCAATCGGAGTATTAAAGGACAGTGATATACCTATACCATGCCGAAAATCCTTAAATCTTATTTCCTCCTGCTGCTGCCAAATTGATCCTAGATCATAGCGCGCCTTGAAATAAGTATCAAAAAATATTTGAAACGGAAATTTGTAACGATATTCAAGAGAAGCTAAAAATATCTGACGCCCGCGGTATTCGTCTTCATTCATTCCAAAAAACGATCCCTGCCCGCCGAGTGCATATTCTTCACTTAACGGAAGAGTCTTGTCGGCAAATCCCATCATAAGCCGCGGCGAAAAGGTGCTTTTATCTCCGACCGATACATAATTTTTGTATTCAAAATTTACATTCGTATAACCTAACTGCCCGCCGAGTGCTGTTTGTGCCGTTTCGTAAGCTGTATTAAAATAAATTCCTTTCGTGGGATAAGGATATTTATCCTGGGTATCAATTGTTGAACTTGCCTTAATGCTTAAAATTGCTGTCCTCAACGGATCAACCGGTGACTGGGCAATATTCATTACTTGATCTATCTGATATTTGCCTTCAAAAATTAAATTTCCGAATCTTTCTACCTGAGTGCCTATCGCAATTGAACCGCCATAATAAATTTGTCTGTACTGACCGTCCACGGTCATTTCAAATCTGCTCGTATTAGTAGAAGGCACTTCCACATAATGATATTCATCGTCAGATTTATAATATGCATTAATTTTATATGTTAAATATGTGTCAAAAATTCGGTTTGATTTATTCTCTAATACAAATGCTTTGTTTCTGCCTCCGCCGAATAGCAACAGCCCTGCTTGCGTCCCGCTGCCGAAAAGGTTGTCGTCTACTAAATCAAGACTTAACTGTGCGTTTTTCTCATTGTCGATACGAAAGCCGACTCTTAACAAAGACGATTCCTTCTCGCTAACATATATCAACAAAGCATTCTTTCCCGCTTCTCTTTTGACATCAAAATAAACATCATCAAATAAGTTGGTGCTTCGAAGATTCGTCAATCCGAGAGCAATATTATTATAATTAAAATAGTCTCCGTTATGAATAGGAATTTCTCTGGTTATAATTGTCCTGCTGGTATATTTGTTCCCTATTATTTTAATCGAGGAAATTTTTCCTTCATCTATATATATATTTAATTGTCCCGTTTCCTGATCAAACTTAATTTTTCTAATTTCTGCTAGTGAATATCCTTTGTCCCTATATAATTTGATAATTGATATTGCTCTCTCAAAAACTTTTTTTGGTGAATATGGCAACCCAATAATATTATTTATTATATTTCTGATTAAAGAGTCCGCTATTAAACTGACTCCATCAATTCTTACGTCTTTTACTACTGCGTTTGGTTCCAAAATAAATTGGACAGTTGAGTAATTTTCGTATTGTAAAATCTTTGCTGATATGTTTTTATAACTGCCCGTTGAATAAAGCTTGTAAGCATCTTCCAGAACATCATAGCTTGATACGGAATCCATTAAAGAATATTTTTGAACAAACGGTCTTTCTGCTTCAGGCTCATTCCCTGTGACCATTACATTCTTAATATAAAAATTTTCTGTATTAAAATTATTTCTGAATATTGAATCTATTTGTTCTTTAATATATTTAATCTGCGGAAGCGCTGCCTGGTATCCTCTGCTAATTAGTGTGTCAATATTAACAAAATCATTTATCTTATATTCGTCAATGCTCGGGGTTATTACTGCATTAGCTTCTTTGAGCTCGGAAAAATTTAACTTTTGCATAGGAATACTGATAATTTGATCGGCAATTTCCCAGGGCAAGTTTAAGTTTTCCTTTTCGAGAAGATCGCTCGTCGTATTTACCGCAATGACATATTGCGCTCCGTTGTTTTTGGCAATTTTTACCGGAATATTATCAACTAATCCTCCGTCCACTAGTGTCAGCGAATCATAATTAACCGGCGAAAGGTAAAAAGAAACACTGGAACTAGCTCTCATCGCCTGGCTAAGCGAACCTTTATTAATTACTACTGCTTTGCCATTTACTAAATCCGTACATACCGCTCTGAATTTTTTTTCCAGATCGTTAAATGAAGAGTCAACATGAATCGGCGCTTGAAATGCTAAAAGATTTAAATAGTTGGATATTTTCTCTCCGCTATTTAATGATGTCGGAAGAATCGGCGTCAGTCCCTTAAGACGCAATGCAAAAATTGCTTTGTCTTCCGAAACTTTTTGATCTATAAAGAGATCCCTTCTGTTTGTTTCTCTTTCAGATGCCAGAAGATTATTCCAATTTGTATTGACTGCAATTGAGTCTAACTGATTAATTGAATATCCCGCGGCATAAAGACCGCCGACGATGCTTCCCATGCTCGTTCCGACTATTAGATTAATCGGAATTTTTGCCTGATAAAGCGCTTTTAAAACACCTACTTGCGATAGCCCTCTTGCCCCTCCGCCGCTTAAAGCAAGCGCTATGGTTGGCATTGGCTTGGCAACTCTT
The DNA here is from genome assembly GCA_021796135.1 of Bacteroidota bacterium. The sequence goes on along the minus strand of JAJYOQ010000058.1, from coordinate 6,980 downwards.
TCTGTTAATCCAAACGGTAACTTTTTAACTTTGTATTCTACTTTTAATGTGTGTGATATTTGAGCAAAAGATGTGGAAACGATGAATGGGATTATAGCGAAAATTATTTTCTTTAAATTTTTCATTATAAATGCAGCCTGTTTAGCCATGACGATTAAACAGGCTAAAAATCATATTTATTATTTACGTTTTTTCTGCTGGGTCTTTGCGTTTTGTTCGGCTGCCTCAAGCATTCTTGACATAAATCCTTTTTTGTTTTTCGGATTCTTTACCGGAACTAAAACCATTCCGTCATTCTTGTGATTTATATAATACTGCTGCGCTATCGAAAAAACATTGAACATGAAATAATATAAATTCAGTCCGGACGGAAAACTCATAAACATAATAGTAAGCATTATCGGCATTACATATACTAATGCCTGCTGACTCGGATCTTTCATTGTCATTTTTTGCTGGATAAAGGTCGCAATGCCCATCAATAAAGCTAGCCCGCTTACCTGATCTATTCCAATAAACGGTATTTTAAATGGCAGCGAAAATATTGTGTCCGGTCTTGAAAGATCTGTAATCCACCAAACAAACGGCTGCTGGCGCAGTTCAATTGCTACCTTAAATAATCCCCAAAGCGCTATAAATATCGGCATTTGAAGTATAAGAGGAAGACAACCGCCCGCGGGATTTATACCGTATGTAGAATACAGCTTCATTGTTTCTTTGTTAATCTTCGTCGGATCGTCTTTATACTTCTCTTTTATCTCTGTAATTTTTGGCTGAAGAAGTTGCATCTTCTTCATTGATTGAAAGCTTGACTTAGTCAAAGGATATAATATTAACTTAATAATAAGTGCAAAAATGATTATTACTATTCCATAATTTGCAATTATCCTATGAAGAAAATCAAATAAAGGAAGTAATACGTATTCTCCTATGGGTCTTATTATAAACTTTAAACCAAAAAAACTTCCGAAATCAACTATCGAATCAAAACTGTGACCGTATGTCTTTAATAAGTCATAATCAGCCGGACCTATATATAACTCAAAAGATTTTTTCTCTACTGCGGCGTTATTAAACGGTATGTTTAATCGTAAGTTGAAGAATATCTTTTCTCCGTTGTTTTGAAACGGGGTTTTTATTCCGTCTACATATGCTCCGCTTACATCAGAAGGGTTTTTAGGAGCTAAAATTGCCGTAAAATACTTATCCCTTGCCGCTATCCAGTTTACCCTTCCGTTAAAATCCTTTTGTACCTTTTCGTTAACTTTGGATGCTTCAACAACAACGTTTTCACCCCCGTAAAAAACATTTGCTGTTGAGTAAAGCGCTTCGTCAACCGAATTCTCTTCAACAAAACGAACACCTTGCCGCCACGTAATATCATAATCATCATTGCTTATAATATTATTCATTCCGACAAGCTCGACACTGTACTTCATATCGTATTTGTCACCGTAAAAAGTAAAGTTTTTTCTTATGTACTGATTGGGTCCGATATTATAGGTAAAGGAAAGTCGTAAAGAATCATTCTTAGAAACTTTGTAATCCGAATTTTCAAGACTCGGCTCAAATGCCAGGTTTGATGTGTTTATTGATTTTCCGTCAGACGAAATAAAGGCAAGATCAGGTCCCCCGCCTCTTGTTGAATAATTAATTAACTGAACGTGCGAATCATAAAAATTTGTATCGCTTTGGCCAATTGAATACCAGTTTTTAAACTTCTTTAGATAATACTTTTTTATGTCTCCGCCGTTTGTTGTCAGTTCAATCTTAGTCAGATTATTTTCAACTGTGATTATTTTTTCTGGCTTATTAGAAAAAGAGAAGTATTTTCCGAATGACAATGAATCTTGTTTTCGCTCGTTCGATTGTGCTTGTAATTGCTTTCCTTCCGAGCCGCCCGGCTGGCTTTCTTTGCCCGATGCTGTTTGACCGTGCATTGTGTCTTTGGAAACTAAAGAGGTATCGTTTTTGGAAATGTTTGTTTCACTTTGCTTGGGTGCGCTTATATATAGCCACGCAAGAAAAATGATTGCAATTAAAACAAAAGCTAAAGTTGACTGTTTATCCATTAAATTACGTCCATTATTTTAGGGGATCGTATCCCCCTTTGTTAAAAGGATTACATCTTAATATTCGCCATATTGACTTCGCTCCGCCTTTGAAAACTCCATATTTTGTAAATGCTTGTAATGCATACTCCGAACATGTGGGATAAAATCTGCAGGAAGGTGGAAACAACGGAGATATAAACTTTTGATATCCTCTAATAAGCAAAATAAAAAGTTTTCTCATTCCAACTTTCTTTTTATTTTATCTATTATAAATAATACACCGGGCAAGATATCTTCCTGGTATAATTTCTTATTATTTCTCTCATTAAGTTTATTCGGAGAAAAAATTATTTTTAACAAAATTTTCTTCTCCGTGCAAACACCTAACAAAAATTCTTTGTTTAGTCTGTAAGTGTTCTTTACTAATCTTCTAAATCTATTTCTCCAGACTGCCGACCCAAACTTTTTTCCCGAAGCCGCCGCTATTTTTACGCCCGCAGCGCTTTCGTCTGCTTTTTCAAAAACAAAAATTGACTTGATTTTACCGTCTGCAGAGTATATGCTGCTTCCGGCAGAAAAAATATATTCAAAATCTTTTCTGCTTTTAATTCTTTCATTTGCTGAAAGACCAAACCTTTTCAAGGTTTGTTATTTCTCGTCGCTGACTGTTAATTTTTTTCTGCCTTTGGCTCTGCGTCTCGAAAGAACCTTTCTGCCGTTCTTTGACGACATTCTTTCCCTAAAACCGTGCTTATTTTTTCTTTTTTCGTTGCTCGGCTGATATGTTCTTTTCATTCTAAACTCCTTATTTCAAAAAGATATCAAAAATAACTAAACTGGCTTAAAATTACAAGATATATTGTTATATTAATTTTTTTGTTTTATTATATAATAATATGCAAAAATTAATTTGCGCTATAATAAAATAGTGCTTATTTTTTCATGCAATCGGGAAGCAATAAATTTTGTTAATAAGTTGTTGATAGTTTTTCTTTGTGGAAACGTTTCACGCCAACGATTGTCGCCAAACCAAAAGCGCAGCAAACAAAAATGTGTGATGTTCTTAATTGTACCGGGATAAATCATTTCCTTTTAAAGAGTTATCGCCGCCCACATAATGTTAACAAGTTGTTTATATGTGTTTCTTTTGTTTGTCTCGGTGTCAATTTGTTTTGTTTTTTTATAATTTTTAATGTTTTTTTTGTTGATAAGTAATTATGCTAGATATTCTTACTGCTGAAACAGACAGTCCGGTCGATTATAATTTTGTTTGGTCTGAGTGCCTGAAAACTATAAAAGAAAATGTCACCCAGATGACTTATAACACCTGGTTTGTCCCGATAAAACCTGTCAATATGGAAAATTCTGTGCTTAAAGTACAGCTTCCAAGCCAGTTTTTTTGGGAGTGGATTGATGAACATTACAACACCCTAATAAACAAAACTATTAAAGAGGTAATTGGCAAAGACGCCCGGCTTGCTTATCTGATCGCTAACGATACTGCCGTGACTGAATCTGCCGCCGGGGATGTTGAAACTAAACCAAAAGAGCCTGTTAAAGTTATTCCTTCTCCAAAAAAAGATTATGAATCTTTCCTAAATCCAAGATATACTTTTGAAAATTTTATTAAAGGCGAGGGAAATCAGCTCGCCCGCGCTGCGGCTAGCGCTATAAGCGATAATCCGGGCGGCACTTCTTTTAATCCACTTTTTGTATATGGCGGGGTCGGACTTGGAAAAACCCACCTTATCCAGGCAATAGGAAACAAAATTTTATCAACTTTTCCGGATAAGCGTGTAATCTATCTATCTACTGATATTTTTACGGTTGAGTTTGTGGAAGCTATCCAATCTAACAAAGCAAACGAATTTACCGGTTTTTATAAAAGTATGGATGTTTTGATAATTGACGATATCCAATTCTTAATAGGTAAAGAAAAAACCCAGGATTCTTTTTTCCATATTTTTAATACTTTACACCAATCCAGAAAACAAATTATTTTTTCCAGCGATAAACCTCCGAAAGACTTAAAAGGTTTGGACGACCGGCTTATTTCTAGATTTCAATGGGGACTTACTGCAGATATTCAGCCGCCTGACCTGGAAACAAGGATTGCAATTCTAAAAAGAAAATCCGACGATTACGGAATGCACATTTCTAATGAAATTTTGGACTATATAGCTAATAATATTACATCCAATATTAGAGAATTAGAGGGCTGTTTAATAAAACTGCTTGCCAATGCCTCTCTTAATTCAAAAGAAATAAATCTGGAGCTTGCTAAAAAATCCGTTAAAGAAATTGCCACGGACAGAAAAGTGGTCGTCTCTATCGAATCAATTACAAAAAGCGTTTGCGAGTACTTTAATATAGAGGAAAACAAACTAAGAGAAAAAACAAGAAAAAAGGAAATCGTTCTTGCTCGCCAAATTGCTATGTATCTCTCTAAAGAAATGACAAGATCTTCTCTGAAAACTATCGGACTGCACTTCGGAGGAAGAGATCACTCAACAGTAATTCACTCCTGTTCGTCAATATCTTTGCTAAAACAAACCGACGAGTCGGTAAAAAATATAATTAATTCCCTTATCAGCACCATTGAAATTAAATGTTCCTGACATTGTTAATAACTTGTTTCTGTGTGTTGGCTATGTTGTTAATAATTGCCCGATACTCACATTATTTTAATTAACTTGTTTTTATAATCAACTTATCCACAAAATCGTCATGAACATTGTTCGCTTTAATAAACATAATCCAACTATATCCGGGTTATTAACATATTAACACTATTATAACTATTATTATATTTAAAAAATATATATTTAATTAATTATAAGAGTGTTAACCGGACAGACAGACATTTGATAGATTATTGATTATTAAATGGTTTTAAACTAATTTTTCGGTGAATTTATATCTCGTAAAACTGTTGAGATAATTATGAAAAGAATTTTATTTAATATCGTTTTATTGTTATTATCGTTTGTATATTTAAATTGTTCCAATACGATAAACAATAGCATAACCTTTCAAAATTTATCGTCCGGTGATGTATATATAAATTTTAGGGGACAAATGATTACTGCAAGAGCAGGCACAGTATCGTCGGTAAAACAAATACCAAACGGCACCTATTCCTACGCAACAACTTTTTCTGCACCTGCAGGCGTATCTTCAATTGCTACCCAGGGAAACATAACAGGTACCCTTCAGATAAAAGTATCTACAAAGATTCTTTTCGTTTATTCTAGCACGAATTCAAACGGCACATATACTGTTTATGTAACAATGTCTAATAGCGATAACCAAGGCAGTACGACCATAACCGGGCCATAATCCCGGTGAAATGTATTGCGCTCAAATAAAAAATACAATTGAAATTTTATTGAGAATGCACTGTTTTTTTTGTAAATTTACACACCTTGATAGGAGAAAAACTTAAATGGAATTTAAAGTAAATAGTAAGGTTTTAGAAAGACTGTTATCTAAAATTATTCCCGCTGTTCCCGTTAGGACACCTATGCCGGTTTTAGAAAATTTTCTTTTTGAAGTTAATGACGGCTCGTTAACTGTTTGTGCAACAGACTTGGAAATATCTCTGAGATCGTCTATTAACGTTGCTGCCGATGAAAATTTAAAGATGGTTATACCGGCTAAACTTCTTTATGAAATAATCCGGTCTTTGAGTGATACACAAATTCATTTTAAAACCGAACAAAACTCTAAAATAAAACTTTCTACCGAAAACGGTATTTATAATATTGGTTTTTCTTCAGCCGAAGATTTCCCGGCTATTCCTAACGTAACCGGAGATAACGAAATATCAATGGCCGGAAGCGATTTGAAAAAATTTATAGATCAAACTTCTTTTGCTATGAGCAAAGAAGATATGAGACTGGCAATGACGGGCACACTATTGGAATTTGCAAACGATGGACTAAGGTTTGTTACTACGGACGGTCATAGGCTTGTTAAATATATCAACAAAGAAATTAAAACTGCCAAAGAGGAACAATACATTGTTCCGGAAAGAGCAATTTCTGTTTTAACAAAACTTTTGAACGAAAAAGAAGTTAAAATTTACCTAAGCAAAACAAACATATCTTTTCATATCGGCGATATAGAATTTATTACTAGACTAATAGGAGAAAAATATCCCGCTTATAACAGCGTTATTCCTATGGAAAACGAAAATTTGTTAAAAATTAAAACTGCCGAACTTCTAAGCAGTATAAAAAGAATGCTGCTTTTTTCTGCATCTTCAACTAAACAGGTGAAGTTTTCTATTAATAAAAATCATTTGGATGTGTCCGCCGAAGATATTGATCACGGATCAAACGCAAAAGAAAATATTTTGTGCGAATATGCCGGAGAGCCCATGGATATCGGTTTTAATACATCGTATGTAAATGATATTCTATCTCATGTTAACGCCGAGAGTGTTATTTTTAAATTACATTCTCCGACAAAAGCATGTATAATTGAGCCTGTTGAGAAAAAAGAAAACGAAGAACTTTTACTTTTGCTGATGCCGGTTCGACTAAATAATTAATATGATTTTGAGTTCACTAAGTCTAAAAAATTTTAGGAGTCATAGAAAAACCGATATAACCTTCTCCCCGAATCTCAATTATATTGTTGGCGGCAACGGACAAGGCAAAACCTCAATACTTGAATCAATCTATTATCTTTGTACGACTAAAAGCAGCAATTCCAAAACCGATGCTGAGTCAGTAAGGTTTTTAGAAAATAATTTTGAAATTGAAGGTGTATTTAAAGATTTAATCATTAATCAGACAAGAATTTTTTATTTGCTTGATGATAATAAAAAAAACTATTTTCTTAACGGAAAACTCATCACAAAACCCGCTGATGTAATAGGAAAATTTCCTGTTGTAATATTAACCCCGTCGGATCACGCTA
>JAJYOQ010000538.1 GCA_021796135.1 Bacteroidota bacterium | reverse complement strand
CAGTGAGGAAAAATTCAGGTGTTCATTTGATAATGCAGCTGCGGGTAATTGTATTATTGGACTTGATAAAAAATTCCTGCATGTGAATAATACGTTCAAAGAAATTACAGGTTATGAAGATGATGAACTAAAAAAATTTACTTTCTCTGATATTACCCATCCGGACGACTTATCAATTGGATTATTCCATTTTAAAAAATTGTTAGATGGCCAATGCGAAAGGGCTTCATTTGAAAAACGATATATTAGGAAAGATGGAAAAATAATTTGGGCTTACATATCGGTATCATTGCACTTGAACATTCGTAATGAACCTCAATTTTTTATTAATCAGATTGTTGATATCACTGAGCGCAAACTTATGGAAGATGATCTTCTGAAATTATCAAGAGCCGTTGAACAAAGCCCTGTATCAATTGTTATAACAGATGCGAAGGGCGACATAGAATATGTAAACCCGAAATTAACTGATATTACTGGCTACCCAATTGAAGACCTGATTGGCAAGAATCCGAGGATATTTAGTTCTGGGGAAAAACCAAAAATAGAATATAAAATTCTGTGGGATACAATCTCTTCCGGAAGCGAATGGAAGGGGGAACTTCATAACAAAAAGAAAAACGGTGATCTTTATTGGGAATCGGCTTCTATCTCTCCTATCAAAAATGAAAAGGGAATTATTACTCACTTCATTGCAATTAAAGAAGATATTACCGAACGTAAAAGAATTTTAGAAGAATTAGTCCAGGCTAAAGATAAAGCTGAAGAAATGAACAGGTTAAAATCTAACTTCCTTGCTAATATGAGTCACGAATTAAGGACACCTTTAATCGGGATAAATGGTTTTGCAGATTTCTTAATAGAAGCTCTGCAAGATCCTGAATTAAAGGAAATGGCAAAGAATATATTAACAAGCGGAAATCGTTTGTCCGAGACATTAAACCTTATCCTGGATATCACAAAGTTTGAATCTGATAAAATGGACTTCAAATTAGAGCGGGTAGATTTAATTAGCGAAATCGAAACGATAATAAATTCATTCATGGTGTATGCACATAGAAAAGGTTTATATATTAGATTATCTTGCACTAATCCTAAAATTTATTTGGATACCGACAAACGTGCTATTCGCTCAATACTTAATAACTTGATAAATAATGCTGTCAAATACACAGCCGAAGGTGGTGTTACGGTAATTGTCTCTCTCTACGATAATTATATTGAAATAAAAATAACTGATACAGGAATGGGTATTCAAAAAGAAGATCAAGAAATTATTTTCGATGAATTCCGCCAGGCGAGCGAAGGTTATAGCAGAAATTATGAAGGGACTGGATTAGGATTAAGTATTACTAAAAAGTTAGTTGAAAAATTCGGAGGGAAAATTACTGTTGAAAGTGAATTCGGCAAAGGATCTACTTTTATTGTAATACTACCTGCTAATGATATAAAAGCAAAAATGGAAATTCAAAAACCACTAATCACTCCAATCCTAAATAAGGTTAAACCTATAGCTTTATTAGTTGATGACGACCCGTTTGTTTTCCAAGTGCTAAATAGGTATTTGAGTGAAATAGTAGACTTGGAATCAATTTCCGATGCTCAATCTGCAATTAATATGGTCAAAAAGAAAAAATTCGATATGATATTTATGGATATTAATCTCAGGCGCGGCTTAGACGGAAAGCAAGCTACACAAGAAATTAGGAAAATAAATGGTTATGAAACTATCCCTCTTATTGCAACGACAGCTTATGCTATGCCGGCTGACAAGGAAGAATTTTTAGCAGCCGGTTGTTCTCATTATTTATCAAAACCTTTCTCGAAGCAAAGTGTCATAAGTTTAATTGAAGATATTTTAAGTATTAATCAAAAGACCTAACTACTTCAATATTCGCATTGGACCCTAAATAATGTAACCAAGGAAGAACTGATACAATCTATTCCACCAAGACACCATGTCTTATATTCCATCCCTTCCTCCTGTAACTGTTATGTTAAAAGTAAATAGCAGAGAGCCGCATTTACCTTCATAATATTTTGTTTTAGTAATTGGAAAGAGATAAACCTTAAGAGAACTAATTAATAAGTTTATCCCTTCCCGTGTTTTGTTTGGGCAAAACCTTTCTATTAAATATCAAAAAAATAATTTCAAACTGTTATAAACGGACTATCTAAGAAATTAGGTTTAATAGAAAATATTCTCTTAGGCCGCAAGAAGTATAAATCAAAATATAATCTTGCTGCCACAAACTTCGACAAATCCCTTTATCTGGGACAAATGACAAACAATGGTCAGCAAGGAAAATAAATTATTGATCGATATTTAATTTTGTATTTATTGTTTAATTTTTAGTCTAATTTGTTACTTAACTACAGAACAAACATATGCTTTGTTTTCCGTCCAAACAGTTTTTATTCTGTTTAGAAGTTTTTTGGCTATTCTTATTATAGCTTTTTGTTTACTCATCCTTTTTATGTATCCGTTGTAACTTGCTGTCATAGCCGGATCATTTCTTACCGCTATCCAAGAGGCTTCTATCAGCAAGTTCCTTAAATACTTATTGTGCTGCATCTTCAATCCTAGGGTATGCTCTTTTTCTCCGCTTGAGTGGACAGCCGGAGTCAGTCCTACATAGTTTGCCAGAGTACCTAATCTCCTAAACCGTTTTATATCCATCAGCTCAGCCTCTACATAATTTTACAAATTTTCAGCATAAGCCTTTTTAACAAAGTCCTTATAAATCAAATACTTAATTAAAACGAATACTTAAATCAAGATTGTTGTCCCGATAACCAATTGTTTTTATTGAACTTTTAACGGGACAGTAGTAATAAATTTTCTCAATTTCATTTTGTTTCACTTTCATTCAAAATTGCGGCTTGCTGCGCTATGCTTCATTATATTAAAGTATATCTTCATAAAGTAGCATTTCAATTTATTAAGGGATAAATTGTCTAATCAAAATGACTATATTAAAGAAACCCTCCGATTTTTCGGCTACTGACATTAAATTACAAAAATAATTCTAATGCATTGAAATATTGGGAGATGAATCCCCGGCTTCTTCTTCCTATTCGCTAAAACCTGCAATGTCCACTAGCTTACTTTCTATTTGACCCAACCGATTCTTAAGATTGAATTATTTCTGGTATGTAAATTGACATAATTAAATTTCATCAACACGAATGGGATTTTTTGTTTGCCACTTAAAAACTAATTTTGATGATAAAAAATAAAAATGCCTATGAAAAATCTTTTAAATAAATTCAAGTTCAGATCTTATATCACCTTCAGTTCCATCGTAATTATTATAATCGGTTTTATTTCTGTTT
>JAJYOQ010000537.1 GCA_021796135.1 Bacteroidota bacterium | reverse complement strand
GCTGAACATTTACATATTCTGCGTTAAATAAGGATACACATCTTCTTGATTATAATGAAATTGCCGATTTAGCACAAAAAGAAAGACCAAAGTTAATAATCACCGGAGCCAGTGCTTATTCGCGTGAATGGGATTATGCAAAGTTCAGAGAAATTGCAGACTCAGTCGGCGCATTTTTGATGTGTGATATGGCTCATCCAGCCGGATTGATAGCAAAAGGATTGCTGAATAGTCCGATTCCATATTGTGATGTTGTCACATCGACAACACATAAAACTTTACGAGGTCCGAGAGGCGGAGTTATTTTAATAGGAAAAGACAAGGAAAATCCACTTGGAATAAAGACTGTAAAAGGCGATAGATTAAAATTAATGTCAGAGATTTTTGACAGCACAGTAATGCCAGGAATTCAAGGCGGACCATTAATGCATATTATCATGGCAAAAGCAGTAGCCTTCGGTGAAGCGCTTGAAGATAATTTTAAGAATTACGCCATACAAATAATTAAGAATGCCCAAGCATTAGCATCAAGATTAAACAGCTTCGGATTCGATATAGTTTCAGGCGGGACAGATAATCATTTAATGCTGATAGATTTAAATAGCAAGAACATTACCGGTAAGGAAGCAGAGATTGCATTAGGCAGGGCATCGATTACAGTCAATAAAAACATGATACCTTTTGATCAACGAAGCCCGTTCGTAACCAGCGGAATTAGAATAGGGACACCAGCCGTTACGACACGCGGAATGAAAGAACCGGAGATGGAACGAATTGCAATTCTTATAAATAAGGCAATAGAAAATTCAGGAGATGAAAAGGCATTACTCAATATAAGAAAAGAAGTTAACACTCTTTGCTCAGAATTTAAATTATATTCAGAACAGTTTTAAAATTCGGCTAAAAATTGGCTACAGAAGAAATAGTATCATATACTCCTCCTACTGAAAAGGAAGAAAAAGAAATGACTTTCCTCGAGCATCTTGAGGAGTTAAGATGGAGGATTATTTATGCTCTTATAGGGTTAGGAGTAGGGTCCTTAATTTGCTGGATTTTCGTTGATTTTCTAGTAGATGATGTACTTCTTTTACCTGCGAGAAGAGTCGGAGTTCAGCTTCAGAATTTAAAACCATTCGGTCAATTAATGCTTTATTTTGAAGTAGCAATGGTCGGGGGATTAATAATAAGCTTACCGAATGTTTTTTACCAGTTATGGAAATTCATTTCGCCGGCACTTAAAAAGACTGAAAGGCGATATATTTCAGCCATAGTCGGATTTTCAACATTATGTTTTTTGTTAGGGATAGTATTTGCTTATTTTATAATGCTACCGTATTCGTTGAAATTTGCTGCGCAATTCGGATCTGCAAATATCAAAAATGTATTTGCAATTGACGAATACATGACCATAATACTGAGCATTATGTTAGGAGCCGGGCTAGTATTCGAGCTGCCGATGATTTCATTTTTCCTGACAAAGTTAGGGATATTGACGCCTCAGTTTATGAGAAAATACCGAAGGCATGCAATAGTAGGGATATTTATTGCTGCAGCATTTTTATCCCCCGGCACCGATCCAATATCTATGATTATACTAGCCGTACCTTTACTTTTACTGTATGAAATAAGTATTATAATTTCTAAATATTCCAGAAAAAAATCTTGATTAAAAGAGAATTATCCGAAATAAGTAAACCCATAAAAGAAGAATTAGATAAATTTGAAAATTTATTTAAGGAATCAATGCGTTCAAATGTTAAGCTGGTAGATTTAATTGCGAGATACATTATAAGGCAAAAGGGCAAGAAGATCAGACCATTGCTAGTACTTCTTTCAGCGAAGGCAGCCGGTAATATCAGCGAAAGGACATATCGAGGTGCTGTATTAGTCGAACTTTTGCATACAGCGACACTAGTACATGATGATGTAGTTGATAATGCAGAGAAACGCCGCGGATACTGGTCAATTAATGCGATATTTAAAAATAAAATTGCTGTATTGATGGGAGATTATTTATTATCCCGGGGATTAATGATAGCAGTTGAAGGAAAAGACTACGATTTTTTAGAGATAATGACCAGAACCGTAAAGAGGATGTCGGAAGGGGAATTATTGCAATTAAGAAAAACAAGAAAACTTGATATAGACGAAGAGACTTATTTTAAAATCATATCAGACAAGACCGCATCGCTTCTTGAAACCTGCTGTCAAATAGGATCATTGAGCAGCACTACAAATATTGAGCATTTAGATGCCATGAAGAAATACGGTGAATCAATGGGTATAGCTTTTCAAATCCGTGATGATATTTTAGATTATGACGGAAGTTTAAACACAATCGGAAAGCCGATTGGCGGAGATATAAAAGAGAAGAAAATTACCTTACCGTTAATATATTCATTAAGTCAGGTATCAAAGGGTGATTCAGATAAGATTAAGAAAAAAATTAAAAACGGCGGTAAAGGAGAGAATATTAAAGATATAATTGCTTTTGTGCATAAATACCGCGGGATACAGTATGCACTTGAAGTTGCACAAAAATATTCTACAAAAGCTAAAGAATCATTAAGAGTGCTGCCTGATTCACAAAGTAAAATTGCATTAGAAGCATTAGTTGATTTTGTTATAGACAGAAAAAATTAAATATTATCCTCTTAGATTGATTCTTTTTTGTATTGAAAACCCTTACTAGGTTCACGCAGAGTCAGGACAGGGCAGGGAGCTTTTCTAACAACCTTTTCAGCAGTACTTCCGAATAATATATGTTCAACGCCGGTATGTCCGTGAGTAGAAATAATAATCAAATCTATATTTTCCTCCTCTGCAGTTTCAATAATTTCGATAAAGGGTTTTCCGGTTTTGACCAAAGTTCTTGCTTTTATAGCGGAAGGAATTTCTTTTAAAGCTAACTTAGAAAGTTCTTCCTCAGCGCGTTTATCAACTTCCAGGTCAACGGAGGGGATAGCGATTTGTCCCATGCTAAAATCCGGAGGATAAATAATTGGTTCAACAACGTAAATGAGAAGCAATTCCGAATTGAATTGTTTTGCGAACTGGACTGCATAAACGAGAGAGCTTTTAGAATAATCAGAAAAGTCGATAGGCACTAATATTTTATTTATTATAGGTTCCATTTTATTTCTCCCTAATAAAATTATTTTATATTTGAAATCATTTCATCATTTAGTTTTCTTAACCGGTAAGTTACGATTTGGAGTATTCCTTTCAAAATTTTTATTCCTTGAGCCGGATATCTTTCAATAAATTCATCCAGATCGGGTTTAAAGATAATAGCAATTTTAGCATCAGATTTTGCAATAGCCGTAGCAGATCTTTTT
>JAJYOQ010000536.1 GCA_021796135.1 Bacteroidota bacterium | reverse complement strand
TTAGGTCGCCGATTAAATCCTGCATTGCCTGTCCGAAATCAATTTGTAAAGCTGGTTCGGAAGATTCTACTTTGAGACGAAGCTCATTAATTATTTCGTCTATGCTTCTGCTTCGATTGTTTTTTAGCTTTATCAAATAGTCACCGCTGTTAGGCTCGGTGATAAAAAATCCCATTTGTGTTCCGGTTCTTCTTGAGTAAGTGTCAACTTCGGGAATGCTCATGATAATTTTTTCAACTTGCATCAGCATTCTGTTAGTTTCATTAAGCGAAGTTCCAAAAGGTGCTACGTAGTCCATCACAAAGGCACCCTCATCCATCTTGGGCATAAATTCGCTGCCGAGATGCGAATAAATATAATAACCGGATACAGCAAGTAAAAGAATAACCGGCAATACTAACCATCTTCTTTCAACAAGAAAGAGGAGAAATTTTTTATAAAGCAAAAGGATTCTCCCCGAGTTTTCGCTTTCAGCTTCTTTTTGAAAATCTTTAACATGGATTATTTTAGAAGCCAATAACGGAGCAAATAATAAAGACAGCACAAGAGAAACAATTAATGCCAATGCCATCGTTAGCGAAAGTGATTTAAAGAACGCTCCAGTAACTCCGCTTAAAAACGCAAAGGGAAGAAAAATAATTATTGTACTTGAACTTGAACCAATAACAGCAGGAAGCATTTCTTTAATTGATGCCGAAATAGCGTGAGATATCTTTTCATGTCCATGTCCATGTCCAAAATGTCTAAAAACATTTTCAATTATGACTATAGTGTCGTCAATTATTAATCCTATCGCTGCTGCTATTCCGCCCAGGGTCATCATATTAAGCGTTTGGTTTGTAACCATTAAAAGTGCGGCAGTAATTGATACCGTTGCAGGGATAATAATTGCCGCTACAAAAGTAACCCGCCAATTTTTTAGAAAAATCAAAAGCACAATTATTGCGAACAATATTCCTATTCCGATGCTGTCCCTTACGCTCCCGAATGATCCGAGTACAAGATCCGATTGATCATAGTAATTGCGGATTGTAATCCCGGATGGGATTTGAGATTTCAGATTTTCTAATGCAGCCTTTACATCCTTTGCAATCTGAACAGTATTGCCGTTGGGCTGTCTTACAATGTTCACAAGCACAGCCTGTTTACCATTCCCCGTTACTCTTATGTATTCATCTTTTTCCGAAGGGGTTACCGATGCAACGTCTTTTAAGAAAATCGGGGTAGAGCCTTGAGTGGAAATTATTGTGTTTTGTATGTCGTCTATCGTTTTGTACATGTCATCGACAAGAGTAAGATATAGATGGTAATTCTCATCCATGTAGCCGACTGAGCTAACGATGTTAGTGTTTTTTATTGCATCTGAAACCTGCTGAATGCCTAAGTGATATGAAGCTAATTTTAGTGGATCAACGGTAACTAAAAATTCTCTTGTCCGCCCACCTACTACAACAACCTGTGAGATTCCTTTTATTCTGCTTAGAATGGGTCGAATTGTATACAGAGCTAAATCTTTTAATGCCACCTGGCTGTGAGAGTCCGATGTAATTTCATATCCCATAATCGGGAAAAAAGTTGCATTCATTCTTTCTACATTAATATTGGCAGCGGGAGGAAGCTGATTTCTTATTGAAGATATTTGAGCTAACAAAAGCTGCTGCGCCTGAATGATATCTGTTCCCCAATCAAAATTAATTGATATTTCCGCAGAACCTCTGGCGGTGGTAGACCGAACATCACGCACTCCCGGGACAGCTCTTATAGCTTCTTCAAGCGGCTTGGTCAAAGTTATCATTACTTGTTGAGCGGGTTGTTCTCCGTTGTTTACAAGTACAACTATTCTAGGAAAATCAATATTAGGAAAAATAGCAACCGGTAAATTTATTGAAGCATAAATTCCCGCAATAAATAAAAGCGCTACACCAAAGATTACTGCTTTAGCATGGCGTTCTGCAAAGGAGAATATGTTCATCTGGCTGCCCTAACTTTTGTTGAATCGGGCAAACCGTAACTTCCCTCAACTATAACAGGCATTCCCTTTTTAATCGAGGGCGAAGAAATTGCCGCTGTTGAATCACCCTTCTGAACTACCTCAACATTAACACTATATGCGATGGAATCAGAATTAACCAAGTATACAGAATTTGTATTTTCTTCATCATTATGTAGGATAGCTTTAATCGGAACTATAAGTTGATTGGAAAGTATGTTTGTAAAAATTGAAGCTTCCCCAAAAAGGGCGTCTTCAAATATTTTATTCTTCCCGTCAAATTGAATTTGCACCGGAATCGTCTGATCAGCAACATTAACTGAAGGCTCAATTGTTTTAATTCTTCCTGTAAATTCTTTCCCTTCTCTAGTAGCAAATTTGAGGTTTACTTTTTCTCCCTTCTTTATTTTTGAAATATATGCTGCCGGAACATTTGCTATAAATATAATTGAAGCGTCATTTATCAATGATCCTATTTGTTCACCTTCTACTGTAACTTCTCCTTCATTCTTCATTTTTTTAATTAAGATTCCAGTGAAAGGTGCGGTTATCTTTAATTCATTGGAATTATTTCTTGCTTTCTCCAATGCAGTCTTGGCTTCGCTCTTTTGCTTCGTGGTGAGAGCCTCACTCAATATTAACTCCGCACCTGTAATTGCTGCCTGCGATTCTTTCGTCCTAATCAAACATATTTTATCACCCTTTTTAATTATATCACCATTAAAGTATTTGAACTTTACTATGACTCCAGTAAGCGGGGAAGTAATTTGAAATATCTTTTGAATGGAAGTCTGACCGGTTGCATTTACTGTCTGCTCAATATTCCCCGACCTAACTGAGTCTATTTTTACTTGAACAACCACAGGTAGGGCAGGCGATTCTTTGGCATTGCTGGAGCAGCCTCCTATAAACGAAGATGCTAAAAAGATTGTAATTGCTAATATTTTATGCTTCGATTTCATCATTTTCCAAATATATTTAATATTAAAAGTTTTCAATTCTAATGCGCTTTTGTTTAAGGAAACTGTTTCTACATACCATATAATCTCAACAAACTTGCCCTGGCTGTCTGATACTGCAATACAGCATTATTATAATCCGACTCGGCTTGAATAACCAAACGATGTGCGTCGAGAACGTCAAGGTTCGTACCGCTTCCTCCCTTAAAACGTGTTTCTGAAGCAGTATAATTTTCTTCTGCCGTTTCAATTGAAGATAGATAGTCTTTCATATTTTTCTTCGAAAGTTCTATTTCACTTAATATAGTAAGGCGCTGAGTTTGAAGTGCACGATCAGTTATATTAACCTTTGTTAATGCCTGATTTTGCGTAATCTCTGCCTGCTGAATCCTAC
>JAJYOQ010000057.1 GCA_021796135.1 Bacteroidota bacterium | reverse complement strand
TTAGATATTTTTTGCAGAGTTATTGTAACTATTTGGTTATCGAAAGAGTATTTAATTGCATTATCGATTAAATTTAAGAATACACTTTTAATTTTTTCTTTATCGGCATATATTTCTATTGGATCGTCTACTGATAAATTTATTTGAAGACCTTTTTTAATTGCTGCCTTGTTTAATGATTGCGAACATTCTGCTAATAATTCATCTATTCTGACATCTTTAAGGTTGAGTTTTGTTTGAGAAGAATCAAGCTTTGCAATTATTAATAATGAATTTGTAAGTTTAGTTAAATCTTCTATTTCAGATAGTGCATTTTTAATGCCCTCATTAGATTCATTATCTTTAATCTTCTTTTCTAAAATTTCTAATTCGGTTTGAATAACTGTCAACGGGGTTCTGATTTCATGAGAGGCATTTGCAATAAATCTTTTCTGACTTTTAAATGCACTGTCAATTCTTTCAATCATTTCATTTAATGTTATACCCAAAGATCTTACCTCATCCCTAGCTTTTGGAAGATCTAGTCTTTTATCAAGATTTTCTGCTGAAATATTTCTAGCAGTATTTGCCATTTGTGCAATCGGCTTAAAAGCTGCACTAGAAATAAAATAGGCAGCAAAACCAGTAATAATTAATCCCGACGGAATAATAAACAGGAACAAATAAAGTAGTCGATCTAATTCTTCGAATACATCTTTTACTGAAGTTGCAGTTTCAAGTACATATTTTGCATCTTTTTCAGTCTCAAAAGTACTCCATAAGATTCTGTACATCCTATGATCGATTTTTTGCTTTTTGTATTCAAATGAGTTTTTTTTTGCTTTACTAATATCGATTATTGAAAATTTTGAAAGTATCGAATCATTAACAATACAATTTCCTTCATTATCAAACAGCTGAAATCTCTCCCCGTATAATCCTTTAGCACGTATTGAATTTAACTTTTTCATATTTAACGAAGTGTTGTCATCCAGTTCATCTTCAATTTCTGTCCGAAGAGAAATTGAATAACTTTTTAGATTTGTATCTAATTTAATGAAAGCTGCTTCTTTAATATTATGATATATTAAACCGGCAAATATAGTAAGCATCAATCCAAATACTATTGTATATGCTAATATTATTTTGAATTTTATAGTAAACATTTATTCATCTTTGTCGGTAAAAATATAACCCGAACCTCTAACGGTTTGAATCAATGCTTTATCAAAATCCTTATCAATTTTTTGCCGCAAAAATTTTATAAATGATTCAATAACATTGCTATGCGGATCGAAATTCATATCCCATAAATGCTCTGAAATTGTCTCTCTGGATAAAATTTTATTTGGATTCATCATGAATAGTTCCAGCAAGGCAAATTCTTTTGCCGATAGGTTTATCAGTTTTTCTTCTCTAAAAGCAGTATGCGATTCTAAATTCAATCGCACTCCAAATTCTTCCAAAATAGAAGAGCGAACCTCAGATTTTCTTCTAATTAATGATCTAATTCGGGCGACTAATTCGCCAAAATGAAAAGGTTTTGTCAAATAATCATCAGCACCGTCATTTAATCCTTTAATCTTATCGTCGACATCGTCGAGCGCAGTAAGCATTAAAATGGGAGTTAGAATTTTTTCTTTTCGCAGATTTGCTAGAGTTGTCCAGCCATCTTGTTTAGGAAGCATAATATCGAGAATTATCAAATCATAATTGTTTGTAAATGCTAACTGTTCGCCCGTTATACCGTCTGATGCAATATCTACAGCATAAGTTTCTGCTTTCAAACCTTTTGAAACGGCAGCAGAAATCTTATTATCATCTTCAATTAATAATATTCTCATAATTTACCTTAAAAACAAATATAATCTACGAATGTGAAAATTAAATGAAAAATATTCCGAAAATCACAGCATAAGAAAAGTTATTTGAATAAATTTAACGAGGAGAAAATATAATGAAATTTTTTTTGAAGTATATATTCCGATTGATAATTTTTATTTCCATTTTTATTTATGGATGTTCCAAGAAATTTCCGGAGAATATAAATATATCTCAAAATAGTTTTGCTTTATTAAATCAAGACAGTTCAGTTGTAAATTTTCCTTCGGACTATAAGGGGAAAATTTTAGTTACAACATTTATTTATACCAACTGTCCTGATATTTGCCCAATGACAACCTACAACATGCAGTTAGTTCAAGAACAGTTAAAGAAAAACAGTATCGATAATGTTCAATTTGTCGCTATTTCTTTTGACCCGATGAGGGATACGCCTTCTATACTAAAAGAATATTCAGCTATACGGGGAATGAATTTAAATAATTTTTCATTTCTAACGGGGAACAGGAAAAGTATTTATACATTAATCAAAAATTTTAATTTTTTGGTTCTGCCCGGCGATACTACACAAGTAGGCAAACACCCTGTTTATTTTTTCACTCATGCCGATAAAATCTATTTAATCGATCAACGAGGCAGAATTAGAAATGAGTACCGGGGCAGTAAACTTGATAAAAACAAATTATTATCCGATATAAAATCTTTGGAGGATTAAAAATGATTCTGCTTCTTTCACTGCTTACATTATTTAGTTTTCACTCACAAAAAATAACTGTTAAAAATGCATGGCTAAGACCTGCAAACAAAGGAATGAACAGCGCACTTTATTTTGAAGCTATTAATAACTCTGATAAAGCTGATATCCTATATAGTGTATCTTCAAATATTGCCGGTATGGTACAACTTCATGAATCTTTTATGGATAAAGGAATGATGGGAATGAGAATGGTTCCTTATATTATAATTAAGCCGCATACCTCATTTGTCTTTAAGGAAGGAAGTTACCATGTAATGCTAATCTTATTAAAGAAGGATTTAAAACCAGGCTCGAAAGAGACCTTTTTTCTTCATTTTAAAAACGGGGGAAATGTAAAGGTAATTGCGACAGTTAAAAAAAATTAAATATTTTATTTAATTAAATTTGCCCAACCCAATTATCATTATTTTTTTTAAAAATATCTCTAAGATTGGAATATATAAAATCCGGAAGAGGACCTTTTTCTAATATTTTTATGTTATTTTTAATATGGTTAATGTTTGTAGTGCCAATTATAACGGCATCTACTCCTTCACTAAAAGCCGTAAATCGAAGCGAATTGTCCAGCCAATTTTCTCCAAAATCCAAGTTCATTTTCTTCATTCGTAACCAATATTCTTCTGCATATCTGCCATATGGCCTTTCATTAAACTTCCATGGTGCATTGCCAATTGGGCGTTTAGCGATCACTCCTAAATTTTTCTGTTTGGCTTGAGGCAAGTGGTTGTCTAAATTACTTTGATCAAATATATTTACTGATGTTTGAACGCTGCAGAATTTACCGCAATTAATTGCAAATTCTAATTCTTGATTCTCGCCGGAATAGGCTGCAACACCAATTTTTCCGTCAGCTACAGCTTTTTGAATTGCCGTAATGACTTCTCCTTGCTCTAGGGTGCCAATTGGACATGAATGTAAATGCACAATATCGATATAATCAGTTTTCATTGTCCTTAAAGCAAGTTCGATTCCTTCAATTATACCATCATATGTCCAATCATTATAACCGGGAACACTATAGCCAACCTTAGTCGACAGAATAAAGTCTTTCCTTCTTTTTGAAATATATTTTCCGATTCTTTCCTCCGAAGCTCCGTAACCTCGAGCGGTATCGATTAAATTTATCCCGAGGTCTAAAACAGAATTCAATAGATTTGAAATTTCTGTTTCGCTTATTTCATCAGCTCCGATATGACCGGCGCCAAATCCAAGCGGAAAAACTTTTAATCCGCTATTACCAAAATTTCTTTTTTCAATTGTCATAAGTCATTTAATTTATTATTGATCTGTTAAAATATCTTTTGATGGTTGAGGAATTATTTCCAAAATTTCTTTTTTATTTTTATTAAATAACTCCTTAAATTTTAATTGCCAGGACTCAACCTTTATGTACATGACAGGTACAAGAATTAGGGTAAGAAACATTGAGCTTAATAAACCACCTATAATAGCCCAAGCAAGACCTGATTTCCATTCGGATCCTGAATCCGTAGAAAGTGCCAAAGGCATCATACCTATAACCATTGCAGTAGTGGTCATTAAAATGGGTCTAATTCTGCTTTCTCCTGCTTCAATTAAAGCATCATAAGTAGAAGCGCCGTCTTCCTTATTATGTTTAGCTCGATCAACAAGCAAAATCGCATTTTTGCCGACTAATCCAACAAGCATAATTATCCCAAGTATCGAAAATATATTAAGTGATTTCATTGTAAGTGCCAATGCTAAAAATGCTCCGACCATTGCAACCGGGATAGAAAAGAATATAATAAGCGGATCGATATAAGAATCGTACAAAGCAACCATTATCATATAAACAAAAATTAATGCTGCAATTAAAGCAAGGCCAAGACTGCCAAATGAATCGGATTGATTTTTTAGGTCGCCCCAGTAAGCAATATTAACACCAGCAGGAAGTTTTTCTTTAGCCATAGCATTCTTTATATCCTGACCGATAGTTCCGCTTGGTCTTCCAATTACCTGCGAGTAGACAGTGATAGCACTAATTCGGTTCATTCTTTGCAAATTTGTGGGACCAGTAGTTTGATATACATTAGCAAATTGTTGAAGCTGTACCACTTGTCCTTTATTATTGATGAAGACCATTTGTTTTAGATCTGAGATCTTGGATCGGTCGAACTTATCAAGAGAAACTAAAATATTATAGTCATCATCTCCATCTCTAAATTTAGCATCATCATTTCCCTGCATTGCAACCTGCAAGGCAGCACCGACGTCAGCAATTGATAATCCAAAGTCAGCTAGTTTCTGTCTGTCAACGTCTACGCGTGTTTCTGGGTTTCCAACTTCTGTGGATAATCTAACATCAGCTGTTCCCGGAATTTTCTTAACTACTCTTTCAAGTAATAATGCGGATTTCATAACATCATCCCGGTTCGGACCATTCACGACTAATTGAATGGGAGTTTGGTTTGCGGTTCCAAAAATCCCTATGGGATTAACTCTAACTTTTAAACCCGGGATTTTTTCGGCAAATTTTTTAATTTGCTCACCGATTTGATCGGTAGAAGCCTTCCTTTGTTCTTTAGGAGTAAGTTCGACATCCAATTCTGAAGTATTATTAGAAGACTGCCCTATTAATCCTTCATTTGAAGCTCCTACTTCCGTAAACACCTTTTTTACGTCAGGAAGGTTATTAATATACCTTTCAACTTTTTGTGTAACAAAATTAGTATTGTCAAGAGAATAATCCGGAGGAAGTTCAAGTATCACCGCAAATTCACCCCTATCTGATTGAGTAATAAATTCCGCACCGATAAACCCAAGGGGAACTAATGAGAGAGAAGCAATAAATAGGACAAAGGAAATCGTAATCACCTTCCACTTATTCTTAAAGCTCCAATGTAAAATTGATATATATGATTCAACAATCTTATGAAAATACTTTTCAAATATTAAGGCAAATTTACCTATTATTGTTTTAGAAGTGAGTCTTTCTAGTTTACTAATTCTTGATGCTAGAAGCGGGGTTACCGTAAAAGAAACAAACAAGCTAAGAAGAGTTGAGATAACGACGACAACAGCAAACTCACGTATAATATTTCCGATCAGACCACCGGTCAATGCAAGAGGTACATAAATTACGACATCAACCATTGTAATTGAAAGCGCGGCAAATCCAATTTCATTTCGACCTTTAAGAGCAGCAGTTTTAGATTCTTCTCCTTTTTCCAGGTGATGATAGATATTTTCAATTACGACTATTGAATCATCTACTAATATTCCAACAACAAGCGAAAGCCCTAGTAACGTCATTAGATTAAGAGTAAATCCTGCCAGATACATGATAATAAAAGTAGATAATATTGATGCCGGTATCGCCAGCATTACTATAAAAGAATTCCTTATGCTGTGTAGAAAGAGGAGCATTACGATTGCCACTAATATTACTGCTAGTAATAAATCGAACTTAACTCCGTTAGCAGCATCTATTGTAAAATCCGACGCATCCTGTGCAATATTAAATTTTATATTCTGAGAACTATAGTCCTTTTCAATTTTCTTTAATTCAGAGCGAACTAATCTGCTTACATCGACAGCATTTGCATCTGTCTGTTTCTGAACAAGAATACCAACAGAAGTAACACCATTAATTCTGTTGATAGTACTATACTCTTTATGTCCATCTTCAACTTCAGCAATATCCGATAGTTTAATATCTCCACCGTCCTTTGATTTAGAAATAATTAAATTACGAATTGAATTAATTGATCTGAACTTTCCAGCTAGCCTAACAATTAATTGATTTTGATTATTATTTAATTTACCGGTGGGGAAATCAAGATTAGCATTTTTTATAGCATTAAGAATTTGAAGAACGGATAATCCATAGTTTTGTAATTTATCGGCATCAAGGTTAACTCTAATTTCTCTTTGATCTCCTCCGATAAGTGTAACCTGACCAACTCCGGCAATTTTAGAAATTCTGGGCTGAATCCTATCAACAATAAACTGATAAAACTTTGTAGACGGCATATTGCTTGTTACGCCCATTCTTAGGATAGGGACTTCATCGAGTGCAAATTTTGATATTGAGGGTGTTTTAACATCTACAGGTAAAGTACTTAAAATTTCGTTTACTTTTCTTTGTGCAGTCTGTAATTCAAGATCAACATCAGCAGATTGATCAAATTGAATAGTTACAAAGGAAACTCCTTCTTGTGAGGTCGAATTGATATTATCAATTTGATCCAAAGTTGATACCGCATCTTCAATTGGTTTCGTAACCGAAGTTTCTACCTCATTGGGAGAAGCTCCTGGATATATTGTTGATATTGTAATAATTGGCGGAGAAATCTTGGGAAGCAGTTCATAGTTTAATTGTGTGTAACTATATATTCCAAGTAAAGCTAGTGCGGCAAAAACTACAACTACCAGAGTAGGTCTTTTTATGGCTAGTTCTGTAATGGTCATTCTAAAAACTCCTTAAAACTTTCTTTGTCATTATTAAATTCTGAAATAATCTAGTTAGCAATACTTACTTTATCGCCATCCTGTAAATTATTTTGTCCGTTTAAGACCACAACTTCACCTTCAGTCAAACCACTAACTACTTCGAGATAATCATTAAAAGTTTTCCCAATAATAATATTTCTAAGTTTAGCAATACCATTCTCAACGATATAAACCTGTGCCTGCTTTACGCTTCCTACTAGTGATAATCTAGGTATGACAAGTGAATTATCATTCGTATGAGAACTAAACTCAACGCGGGCAAACATTCCTGCTTTTAGAGGGTTTACCTTGGAATTAGCTAAATCAATTTCAACCGGATATGTATGAGCTGCATCTCCTTTAGAGCTAATTGTTTTAATTGTTCCCGGAAAAATTACTCCCGGATAAATATCTGTGGTTATATCAACTTTATCACCCACTTTAAGGTTGAAAACATCATGTTCGTCAACATTAATATTTATTTTTAATTTTGATATATCAACAATTTCCGCGACAATCGTTTTGCTATAAACATAAGAGCCAAAATCAGCAGTTCGCGAAGTTACTATACCCGAGATAGGTGTAGTCACTCTAGTATCGTTATCTTGTTTTTGTGCTATTATAAACTGGTCTTTTGCATTTTGATATGCAAGTTTCGCACCTTCAAGCTGTGAATCAGTAGCAGACTTTTCGGTAAATAGTTCTTGAAATCTTTCATAATCTTTTTTTGATTTTTCAAGATTAACTTTAGCAGCTTTTAATGCTGCACTTGTAAGCTCGTCATCTATTTGTAATAACACAGATCCTGCAGCTTTATAATCTCCTACATTTGCTAAAACCTTTGTTACTTTACCTTGCGCTTCGGATACTATGGCTACATCATTATATGCAGAAATATTTCCGACAAGGTCTATATGTGTGGTTATTTGCTTTCTTGTTACTGTTATTACATTTACAGGGAAAGAATTGATTGACTGATCTTTTGTTTCTGCTTTTATTTTTGCGCGATTATGAAACAAAATTGCTATTATAATAATAAGAATAATAGTTGCTGCTGAATATATTTTAAATCTTTTCATTTTATCCTTTATAATTTTTTATTTTGAACCTGTTGATCTTTCAATTTGTGCTACTGCTAATTCATATTCTACTTGTGACTGAATTTGATTAGTTTTCGCCTGTAATAAAGCTGTTTCGGAATCTAACAATTCTGAATTTAAAGTCAGCCCTTGTTTAAATTTATCATCTGTGACTCGATAATTTTCTTCTGCCTGAGATACAGTTTGTTCGGCTACTAAGACCTTTTCTCTAGCCTTAATCATATTATAATAATCCTGTGTGACTTCAAGAGTAATTGCATCTTTCATTGTATTTAAACCGTCGACCGATTCCTCATATTGAGCTTTGGCTTGGATGGTTTGGTCTTTTGTTGCACCCCAATTCCAAATATTAAATGAAAGACCAACTCCAACATCCCAAGTAGCATCGAATCTGTTTTGATTAGGTAAAATTCTTTGATTAGGTTTATTGTAATAATAGTTTCCGGTCAGATAAATCTGCGGATACCAATTTGATTCCGCAAGAGTTATACCATTCTTACTAGCTTCGACTTGATATTTAAGAGCTTTTAGATCCGGTCGATTTTCTAAAGCAAGATTGATTAATTGATCAAGGTCATAGTTTAGGTTTTCACTAATTTTAATATTTCCCTGCACTTGTAAATCAGTGCTTAACGGAAGACCTATGACATTATCAAGGTTTACAATAGCAAGTTTTACGGAGTTCTTTGCATCAATTTGCTGAAGCTGAATTTCAGATAGTTGAACTTCAACTTTAAGAACATCATTTTTAGTTGACAAACCTTGTTTAAAGAAATTTTGTACATCGTTAAGGTGAGCTTTAACTTCTTGATAATTATCATCAACCGCCTGTTTTACTTTTTCTGCACTAAACAAATTCCAATATGCGTTTTTAATATTCAGTATTAAATCCTGTTCTGTCTGAGTATATTGTTGTTTAGCTGCAAGAGAATTTAGTCTAGCAATCTGTGTATTGGTTGACAATTTAAATCCTGTAAACAGCGGCTGCTGAAGTGAGAATTTCAAATTATAATTATCCAGAATTGAGGGAGACAAAGTAAAAGTACCGAATGGTCTAATTGTAAAAGCGAAAGGATTAACGGGACTTAGGTGTGTGTAGGCAGCACTCAAAGACAATTCGGGTAATTGCGCTGCATTCATTCCGCTTAAACCTGCTTCGGCAGAAATGACTTTCATTTTTGATGAATGCAGGGTTTTACTATTAAGTAAACCCAATTCAATACCTTCTTGCAAGGTTATTTGTTTCTGTTGTGCATTTACATAGAAAGGCATTAAGACGGCGAATATTAAACTTACTAATAAAGTATTGTGTTTTGAAAGCATTTTTAATTTTCTCCAGGATTATTTAAAACGTTATTATATGAAATGTATTTCTCTCGTCCTTCTTCAGTGAATATACCTTCAAACAAAACTTTGAAGATAGCTTCGAGAGCTTGATTACCCGAATATGGCAGCTGTGATAGTGTTTCAGGATTAATAATAGTTTGCACTGTATTAGTAAACATTAAGATAATTATATCTTTTTCTATATCATTTCGGAAAACACCATGGGCTACTCCGCTGCTAAATAGACGTTCTGCTTTTTCCAGACCTTTCATTTTCCTGACATCATGAATCTCATTCCACAAATCAGGCATACTTTTATGTATGTCTTCATAAAGCGGACCTTTGGTCTTAACTAGCTGCTTCCCAATAAAATCCATCATCCTTTTTAGCTTTCCTACAAAATCCAATCCTTCTTCAGCCCAAATCTGATTAATATATTCTTCATTTTGACAAATACGATTATTTGTCAGTTCTCTAACAAGGTTTTCTTTACTTGGGAAAAACTTATACAAAGTTTTTTTACTCATTCCCAAGCCTGTTGCAATTTCCTCCATTGTTACTTTTGCATATCCAAATTGTAAAAATAATTCTTCGGATTTATCTAAAATTCTTTCCTTGATTTCTTTTTCTTCTGACATCAAAGACCTTTCTTAAAAACTATTATCGTTTATATGGTTTCCTAATAATTAAAAAAACGCAGTTCAAAACTGCTGAAAATAAAATTTAAACAAAGGAAACTATAAATGTTTATTTGGTTTCCAAATAAAATAGTTTTTTAATTAAATTCCAAGAGATTTTATAAAAAATTGCTTTTAAAAATGGATTTTAGTGATTTAAATCAAAAAAGAGAAGGATTAATAATTTATTCTGATTGGAGGTTTTCTTCATAAAGACTACGGAATTTTCTAATAGCATTGAATATCCCGTCTGCAATTTTTGTTTGTCCAAATTTACTGTCAAGATAACGAGCATCTTTAGAATTAGATAAGAATCCGGTTTCAATTAAGACACTTGGCATTGAAGCACCGACAAGCACAAAAAAGCCTGCTTGTTTGACGCCTCTTGGCTTTTCAGAAACTTCTTTCGCCATTTCTTTATCAACTAATTCAGCAAACTGTTCTGAATATCGCATATAAGCTGCTTGCGCCATACTTACCAAAATAAAATTTTCATCAGTGAGTTTTTTATAGCGTGACGGATTATCCTCATATTTAATTACACTATTTTCTCGTTCGGCTATTGAAATAGCTTCTTTTGTTCTTCCCGGACGCAATAAATAAATCTCAAAACCATTACTGGAGCTTGGTTTATGAGGAGTAGCATTACAATGAATTGAAATGAATAGTTTACCTTTGTTCTCGTTTGCTATTTGTCCCCGTCTATAAAGTTCTATGAACTTATCTGTTTTCCTTGTAAAAACTACTTTAACATCTTTCATTTTTTCATGAATGATCTGTCCTAATTTTAATGCGATTGCAAGAGTAATGTTTTTTTCTTCAATTCCATCGACACCAATAGTTCCTGAATCTTTACCTCCATGTCCGGCATCAATTATTATAACATTAAAGTTCCATTTATCTTTTGCCTTAGCAATATTATAGCTTTTATCAAATGCCTTATTATGTATAGAAATTAATATATCATTATTTTCGGGGTCATTAATAATCTCATTACCAGCATATTCTTTTCTCAAATAAAATTTTATTTCAGAATCAGACTTTAAATTTTTTGATTCAATTTTTTCAATAAGCCCTTGTCCATGATAATCACCGACTTTCTTGATATTTATATTTGTATTTCTAAATATTATTGTAAGAATACTATTTTTAAAAGAACTGACATAAGCAGGGATCTTTTTTTTGCTTTGGATTCTCACTAATGTTCCATTAGCTTTTTCCTCTAGCGAGATTCCATTAATATCGAAATTAGCCTCAGTTTCCTTTTTAGAATCTTTAATATCAGGTATTGATTCAATATTATCTTTCTTAAAGATCAACAAATTAGAATTGTCGATGCTCAGATTCTCATCTAAAAAATCTTTCAAGGTATTTAAACAATAATACACAGGGATAAATATTTGTTTATCGATTTTATAGGTCGAGGTTGGTAATTGAATCGAGGACATTTTATTTTTTAATTTTGAGAAGAATAATAGAAAAGGATTGTTTGCAGTAATCAACAGTTTATTCCCGTTTTTACTTAATTCAATTTTCCCTAATAACTTATCAAGCTTATAACTAAGGGAAAGTGCATCAGCAAAAGGTATAACCGGAATATAAATAACGCCTTCCCTGTTATAAACGGAAATCGGAATACTTTTCCCCTCAATTTCTATATTAATTTTATTAGTCTGTGTAAAACCAGCGGATGATAAAATTAAAAATAAATATACTGAAATAATTATTTTCATTTCATCTCAAAGATTTTAACCGATAAACGGGATTAGAAATCCGCTCTTTTTTTTATAATTCAGGAAGGCTTCCTTAAAATTTTTCTCAAGTAATTTTTCTTCAATTGAAGCACGCAAAATTATAAATGGGATCTCGATTATAGACAAAGTCAATACTATATAACTCATAGTCGCAAGTGCGCCTCCTAAATCCATTAGTATTTGAGAAAGGTATTGAGGATGGCGAAGAAACTTAAATGGACCCGAAGTAATAAGTTGATGATTTTTGAATATGACAATTTCTTGGGAATAATTTTCTCCGAGAATTTTGAAAGCGAATATTTGCACCCAAGAAAAAATTAGATAAAACACTAAACCTGTCAATCTATATTTTTCATAATTACCGTTATAAGTAAAAGTTCCTATTTGAAATATTCCAATAATAATAGCTAATAAGGAAAAAACAGCCAGATACACAGGTAATTTTTGAAGATATGTCTTTGGTTTTTCCTTCGGAGGTCTCAGTTTAGAAGTAAAACCTCTTTTTGTCCCCGAAGCATTAGCTGCGAAAGTTGCAATTAGGTTAAGTCCGACAATAATATTGATGGGATCCATAAAAAGATTAATCCGTTTTCTTACCGTACTTTTTCATTATATTATTCCACTCTTCAACACTAAGTTGTTCGGATTCTTCTATAAGCATAATAGGAATATCATTTTCAATTTTATAACGTCTTCGCGTGTTTTTATCGACAGAAACTAAAGTATTACCATCAAGAACTAAGTCTGCTTTTGTTTCCGGGCAACAGAGAATATCCAATAAATCCTTACTAATCATAATTCCTCAAAATTATTTGAATAACAGCTTAATATAACTCTTTAAATCTAAAACAATCAATAGTGTGGTCGTTCACCAGTCCTACTGCCTGCATAAAAGCGTAGCATATTGTTGAGCCTACAAATTTGAATCCTCGCTTTTTTAAATCTTTACTCATTTCATCAGATTCTTTTGTTTTTGCCGGGATTTCATTTAAAGTTTTCCGGGAATTTCTCTTTTGTTTTCCGCCTATAAACTGCCATATATATTTATCAAAACTTCCGAATTCTTTTTGCACTGATAAAAAGGCATTTGCATTTTGAACAGAGGCATTTATTTTCAATTTGTTTCTAACTATCCCTTCGTCAGATAAAAGTTCTAGTATTTTCTGTTCCTTATAAGCTGCTACTTTGTTTACATTAAAATTATCAAAAGCTTTCCGATAATTCTCTCTTTTTTTTAGAATTGTTATCCAACTTAGACCTGCCTGTGCACCTTCAAGAATCAAAAATTCAAAAAGCCGGCGGTCATCATGCACAGGTACACCCCATTCTTCATCGTGATACTTTAAGTAAATCGGATCATTTATAGCCCATCGGCATCGAACAACTTGTTTAATCATTTAAACGCCTTAAATCATTGATTGTAAAATTAATAATTCTTTTCACATTAAGAAATTCTTTAAATCGAAATATTTTTTTGTCTCATTGTTCAAAAGACAAAGGGGGTTTATTTTTGTTTTGGATTACCTTAAACTTTATAACTATTTTGAATAGTTAAATAAAAGAGATTATTATGAAAATTTCAGATTTCAAAGTTAAGCCAAATACTAAAATTGATTTATCAAAAATTAGTACTATAAGTCCCGGTAAAAATAAATCAAAAGAAGCTGCTAAGAAACTTCTCAAAAAGAACGTTGATAAGATGAGCATTCTTCAGGACAAATTATATGCAGAAGACAAGTACTCTTTATTAATAATTTTTCAGGCAATGGATGCTGCTGGAAAGGACGGGACAATAAAGCATGTAATGAGCGGACTTAACCCTCAAGGAACTCAAGTTACGAGTTTCAAACAGCCTTCAGCCGAAGAATTAAATCATCATTATCTTTGGAGAGTTAATAAAGCATTACCTGAACGAGGACGAATTGGAATTTTTAACCGCTCATACTATGAAGAAGTTTTGGTAGTGCGAGTTCATAATTTACAAAACACTGAAAAGATTCCTGCAAAATTACTTGATAAAAATATTTGGCAAACTCGATTCAGAGAGATTAATGATTTTGAAAAAAATCTTTTTGAAAATGGGACAATAATTCTGAAATTTTTTCTAAATCTATCCAAGGACGAACAAAAACGCAGATTTCTCGAAAGGATCGACACACCGGCAAAAAATTGGAAATTTTCAGTGTTTTGTAAATTATGAACTC
>JAJYOQ010000535.1 GCA_021796135.1 Bacteroidota bacterium | reverse complement strand
ATGTAAAGGCGGTTTTCCCTTAGCTTCGGCTTCATTCCAACCTGTAAGATGTTCAGCAACATGGTTAATATGTTTAACTATGCCGGATTTATCTGTGGTTATAACCGCATCGCCAATACTGTAAAGAGTTGTGCGGAATTCTTCCTGCGTTTGCCATAATGTTTTGTAAATATTTCTCTGGCGTAAATAGTAAAACCAGACTAGTCCCACGCCCAAAGAAAATATTAAGACAAAAATCATAATTGAAATTACTACTGCGCGGAAATGCAGTTCTGAGTAAATTTCGCTTTGATCAACCTTAGACACCATAACCCAGGTTGTTCCGGGTATTGGACGAATATCCGCTAATGTTATGACGCCGCGGTAATCTATACCCTCAATAATTCCTTTGTAACCTAAAACTCCCTTAACTTCGGAGATATCAGTTCTTGTTAAAGGAAGACGAAGATTTAGCGCCGCACTTTTCGTATAGCGCAGTTCGTTTAAGAAAAGGACGTTATCGCCGTCTTTTCTGACTATCAAGGTCTCTGAGGTTTTGCTTGGTATTGGCCATTGTCGAATTAGCGGATATAGATAATCGTTAGGAAGAATGCGGAATATTAAAGCGGCAATAGGAGTTTTATTTTTGCCTAAAACCGGTGCAATAATATTTAAGTGAATAATTTTATGATTAGCTGAAAAAAGGAAATCAGAAAATATAATTTTTCGATTTGCAATTGCAGAATCAATATCCCTATTTGTTATTGAATCAATATCAATTGATTTTATGTTTTTATTTAACGAGAAAAGAACCCGATTCTTTGTTGAGACAAGATAAATATTACTATATCCATGATTGTGTTCTATAGGTAAAAGTGTTTTAGCAAAATATCCTTCCAACAGTTTTTTATTTCTACCGGCAAGCAGACTGGCAGTATTTTGTATGAACGTTTGATTTGTGGAAAAGAATCCTGCTTCAGATAACCTTTCACTTCTCCACTGGATAATTTGGTTTGTTTTTAACTGAGCAATAGCGCTTAGCTCGTTAAATTGTTGTTTGCGTATTGAATTCTCTTCGATTTGGTAGAAGTAATATCCGGCAGCAATAATCAAAATAATAATTGCGATAAACGTCAAAAACAGCGTTCGCTTGTTGATAGTTTTAATTGATTCGTTTTTCAATGCAATTCCGTTTCATTTACTAAGTTCAGGCATGAACCATATTAGTAACCTTTCTAAAATATATAAAAAATGATTACGGACAAATTGAAAACGGCACATTAATACTTGGACTTTCTGATTATAAATACTTTTCTTTTCTAATGACAAAGTTGGAATTATATCATACATTTGTATCATGATACAGAAAAATATTCTACAACTTCCAATTGAAGAAGCCCCTTTTTGCATAATAGACGTTGAAACAACCGGCTTATCTCCGGCGCGTAACGGAATTATCGAAATTGCAATGGTGAAGGTTTTTAATTTTAAGATAGTTGATCAATACAATTCGCTTATTAATCCCGGCAAAGAAATTCCATATTTTATTACTCAATTAACCGGAATAACTAACGACGATGTTTTTAACGCTCCATTTTTTGAAGATATTGTTGATGAAGTTACCGATTTTGTTTCGGAAGAAATTATAGCAGGCCATAATTTTTCATTTGATCTTGGGTTTCTCAGAAAAGAATACCGTTACTGCGGAAGAGACTTCCTGACAAACTTAAATTTTTGCACATTAAAAATTGCACGCCGGCTTTACCCGTTTCTCAGGAGCAAATCGCTTGGGACTGTTGTGAATCATTTGAAACTTAAAAATTCATCATCCCACCGTGCATTGGGAGATGCAGAAGTTACCGCCCGTGCTTTTATTAAAATGGCTAAGGAGCTTAAAAACAATTACCAAATAAAAACTGTAAACGACCTAATAAACTTCCAACAATTTCCGAAGTCGTTGCAATTTCAAAGCACAAAAGTTAAAAAGAAACTTGGCGAAGATGTATCAGCGTTACCGGAAGCGCCGGGCATTTATTATTTTTTAAATTCGCGCGATGAGATAATATATATCGGGAAAGCTAAATCATTAAAGAGCCGGGTTAAATCATATTTCTCGAGTGCAGCTCCAAGGAAGGCAAAAAAGATTGTACAGCAAGGTGCAAGGCTAAAAATAGAAATCACTAATTCCGAGCTAACCGCTTTGCTTGCAGAAGCAGAATCCATAAAGATGTTAAAGCCAAAGCACAATACTTTATTAAAAGAATATGGTGATAAGTATTTCCTTAGGATAAATATTTTAAATCCTTTTCCGGTTCCGGAAATTTGTAATAATTTCGATTTTGATGGAAATGATTATTTCGGGCTATTCATTTCGAGAAAGAAAGCGGCGGCAGTGTTGGATATGATAAATAGAACCTTCGCTTTAAGAGAATGTTCAGAAGCTGAATTTTCTAAGGAACGAAAATGTTTTCTTGCTGAAATTGAACGATGTTCTGCTCCCTGCGTTAATAAAGAAAGATCTATCTATACTGAAGAATTGGACAAAGTTTATGAATTCCTTTACGGTAAAAGCCAATTTGCACTTAACCGTCTGTTAAATAAAATGAAAGAATATTCTAGCAATCTAAAATATGAAAAAGCGGCAGAGGTGAAGGAGATTGTAGATTTAATTTTATCACAAATTCATAAGTCTTCCCTTCTCGCCGAACCAGTTAATCTTGCAAATGTATTGTTTGAAATTGTGGAAGGAAATAACCACGATTATATTGTAATGCTCACCGGAAAAATATTTATTAAGAAATACGTTGTTAAAGAAAAAGATTACTTTGAAGATGCGCTTGATGATTATTTTGAAATGACTATCAACCGAAAAGTTTTACCGGACGAAGAAGACCTTGAAAAAATTAAAATCACGTTGAATTGGCTCATAAAAAACAGGAATAAGGTAAGAATATATTATTTGAAGGATTATCGAAACAAGCAAGAACTTTACGCCAAATTGAGCAGTTTTAACAGTACCGCTGATGTTCCCGGAGAAACATATTTTGATGTAAAATTCTTAATAGACAATTTCCAACAAGAGAAGGTAGATGTTGAGGAAGAAATCTGACAATTTCATTATTCTTTAGCAGATTCTTTGAGGCAAGTAAAATATTTTAAGAACTTTGATAAAATAAAAATGCCGGATTAACTCCGGCATTTTCTCAGTATTTTTAGGATTGCTAACTTAGCCTAACGATACTGGTTTTTCATCCGACTATCGACATGCAAGAAGAAATCTTTTCATTACATTCAACATATTTATTAATTACTCATGTTACGCAGACAATTTCAAATATAAAGGAAGTGAAGTACAAACCTCCGAG
>JAJYOQ010000534.1 GCA_021796135.1 Bacteroidota bacterium | reverse complement strand
TATTTATTCTTTTTTTGCTTTCCGAAATAATTGCAGCCTTAATGCTTTCAGCTAAATCAGCTTTCAAAAATTTTATTATCGAAATGGAAGGAATTTTTCTGCCCTCGGAAGTATAAACACTATTGCGGTCACTCTCATCCAATACCACGTGAAGAATTACTGAGTTGTATCTTTTATTCAAATTATGGCCGTGAGCTTTCCAATCAGAATAGTCTATATCAATTTCAACATCTCCAGTAAAAGTAATATTACCAATCTTAATTTTGGCATTTTTAAAATCCGGTCCGCTTAATTCTTTATTCGCTGTTCCCGTATTGATTACATCAATAGTTTGATCGTCTTTAGTAAATAATTCTTTTGTGAAATTTTGGTTTTCCCAAATTTCCTGCAAAAATTTTTCATTAATATCTTGCAAATTTTTCATATTTATTCCCGCTTTTGCTTGTATTTGTTAAATAGTAAACCGATGAGGACTTATTATTACCTAATCTATAAAATACTTCTATTAAATTTTCTTCGGAATCAATTTCAACATTTTTAAAAGTATGAATCCCTCCTGCTGCTTTGTAGAACATATCATATTTTCTATGGTTAACTATCAGCAGCAAATCAACTGGCTTTTTTAATTCAGGAACTTCAATGTCGATAGCTATTATTTTTTTAGAAATAATTTGAAATGAACTGTAATTGCAAAGTTTTAATAGCGGTAAGTTCTTGTCAAGTTTCAAGTTGTTAAATTCATAAATTTCCGGAAAGAGCACTTGCGGAGTTGGATCTTCTTCTTGAATAAATTTTCTATTCAGATTCTTAACTTTTTGTTCTGACATGAAACTTCCCTTTTAATTTTTATCTATGCTTTATCAACAATTGAAATCTTAATAATTAAACTTAAATATTTTTTTCGTGATTAAAAAGTTCCACTATTTGGTTGTTAAGGCTAATTATTTCCTTTTTTGATTCTTCTGCAAAATTATGGCCATCGGATTTATAAATTAAACTGCGGCTTACATTTATAATAAAATCTTTTCTACCGGCAAAATTGAAACTTGAAATTACATCAGATATATTACCTCCTTGAGCTCCAATGCCTGGCAAAAGTACCGGCAGGTCGCCAAATAGTTTAATATTATCTTGGAGTTCTTGTGAGTTAGTTGCCCCAAAGACGATTCCGCAATTCTTTTTATGATTCCATTCTCTAACTTTTTCAATAACTTGTTGAAATAATATTCTGCCGTTTTCCAATTTCATTTTC
Organism: Bacteroidota bacterium; assembly: GCA_021796135.1. Next base: position 2,093 of record JAJYOQ010000534.1, on the reverse strand, counting down.
TCAAAATCTTTAGACCCGGAATTGGATGTTAGAGCAAGAATAAAAATTAGTTTCTCCGGATTTTGCAGAAAAGGTAAAACTGAATCCTCTCCCATATATGGATTAACTGTTATTGAATCAAAATTCATATCATCCAGAATTGCTTTTGAATATAACTCCGAAGTATTGCCTATATCCCCTCTTTTAGCATCTGCAATAACTAAAATATCTTTCCGAATAAGTGAAAGAGATTTAACAAGCGAATCAAAAAATCTAAAGTTATTTTTTTCATAAAATGCAAAATTAAACTTAAAAGCTGCTGCATAATCAGCGCAAGATTCAATTATTGCTTTATTAAATTCAAATATTGGATTTTCATATTTAAGCAGATGTTTAGGAATTTTATTCATGTCTGAATCAAGTCCTACACAAATAAATTTGCCTTCATTATTCTTAACTTTAAGTTTTTCTATAGCTATCATTATAAAGCAATTCTTGTAAATAAATTATTGTTCAGAAAAATAAATTTATTTTATGCGTAGTTCTTCCTTGTCCTATATACATTTGCGGCAATTCCAAGCATAATCATATTCAGCAGAAGAGAGCTGCCGCCGTAACTTACAAATGGCAGCGGCAATCCTATAACCGGCATTATTCCGACAACCATTCCTACATTTATAATAAAATGTATAAAATAAATTGATAGGATGCCAATCAATGTTAAACTTAAGAATTCATCTTTAGCTGATGAAGCTAATCGTAATAGTCTTATAAAAAGATATAGAAATAATCCAAGTGTAATAATAGTGCCGATAAAACCAAATTCTTCACCGATTACACAGTAGATAAAATCCGTCCACTGTTCCGGGATAAATTGCAATTGTGTTTGGCTTCCAGCTAAAAATCCTTTTCCTAAAAATCCTCCGGAACCGATAGCCACTTTAGCTTGTATTGCATTGTAGCCTGCGCCTAGCGGGTCTGCAGAAGGATTAATAAATGATCTTATTCTTGTTTGTTGATGAAGACTTAATGCTTTATAAACATAATTGGTGAAGAAACCAGCGGCAAGATTTAATGCTAAAATTGATCCGCTAAAAAAAATATCTTTTTTAAATAAAAACAAACTGACAATTACGAAAACTAATCCGCCGATAAAATATAATGTACCAAACAATGATGCGACTGCTAGAATAGCTGGTGAAAGAACAACAAACAATCCGAATAAACTAATCCCCTTCCAAAATAGAATTGCTAAAATTAAACCGATAAATACAAAAGAAGTACCTAAATCTGGTTCCAGCATTATCAAAATAACTGGAAGGAAGCCTATTGCCAAAGAAATAAAAATATCTTTGAATGAATCTATATCAGTAGATTTCCTGCTGAGGAAAGCTGATAAAATTAAAACCGTCGCTAACTTTGCTAATTCTGAAGGTTGAAATCCAAGCCCTTCTAATCCTAACCAGCTTTTTTGCCCAGATATTCTTTTTCCGATAACTAACACAACCAATAAAAATAATAATGAAACTAAATATGTTGGCAAAGCAATTGTTTTAAATGAATTTGTAGGCAGAGAATAAACTACAAAGAATATTATATATGAACCTAATCCCCAAATAAGCTGTTTATGAAAATTACCGGTAGCGTGCGGATTGTTTAATGTTGAGCTATAAATTGCCAGCAATCCAATACAAAATAAAATTGAAGCAGGAATTAGTAATCCAAGATCAAACTTGTCCTTTAGTTTATAATCAATTCGCAAGTGATTCACCAATCAGCTTATTTTTTATATCAGTTATCTTCTGATTATTTTCTTGCTTAATCTTATCCTTCAATAAATATGCTTCAATCATTTTCTTAGCAATTGGTGCCGCATATGTCGCGCCAAAACCAACATTCTCAACAAATACTGCAACTGCAATTTTGGGATTATCAAAAGGCGCAAACCCAATAAATAAAGCATGATTTTTTCCGTGCGGATTTTGTGCAGTACCGGTTTTGCCAGCAATTTGAATATCTTTAGATCGAATGCCTGCTGCAGTTCCCGAACCATTTACTACCAAGTACATTCCCTCTTTGACTATATTAAAAATGCTGCTGTCTATTCCTAGGTC
>JAJYOQ010000533.1 GCA_021796135.1 Bacteroidota bacterium | reverse complement strand
ATTAATGATTCTTGAGGCGCCGATATTTTTTAAAAAAGATTCCTTATCTATTTTTCCCGTAACAGCAGTTATTTTTTTATAACCGGCTTTAGATAAAATTGCAATTGATAACGAACCAACCCCCCCTGTTGCTCCGGTAATTAAAATGTCTTCTTTACCAAAATGGTCTAATCCATCTGCTTCAAGATTATGAAGAGACAACGCCGCTGTAAAACCGGCGGTTCCGTATATCATAGATTCTTTTAAGGTCATACTTTTCGGAAGCTTTATTACCCAGTCAGAAGGAACGCGAATAAATTGTCCGTATCCGCCCGGAGTGTTCATACCGAGGTCGAATCCTGTAACGATGACTTCATCTCCTGCGATAAAATCTTTTTTAGCTGACTCAACAACAATGCCTGCAGCATCAATTCCCGGTGTGTGCGGATATCGTCTTGTAATTCCTTTATTTCCAGATGCCGATAAAGCGTCCTTATAATTCAGTGAAGAATATTTTACGTTGATTAGGACGTCATCAACGGGAAGATCATCAATTGATTTTGTTTTAATCTCTCTGATGAATTTTCCGTTCTCTTCGCGAACGACAAAAGCCGTAAACTTATTTTCTTCCATTTTAACATATCCTTTTTATATCAATTTAAATTTAATCAATTTAGTCCTGAAATATGCTTTAGTGGAAAATGGGACACAGATTAATTATGATTACTTATGATTGATTAAGATTATTCTTAATTAGGTTTGCGGTATGTCAATCCGGCTTTCAATCTAAGTCAATCCTTTTTATATTTGTTACTTAAAAAATAGTTGATAAATGAACGATAAATATGAAGCCGTAATTGGATTAGAAGTACACGCACAGCTTTTAACTGAGTCAAAAGCCTTTTGCGGATGCTCTACAAAGTTTGGTAATGCACCAAACAGCAACGTTTGTCCAATTTGTCTCGGTCATCCGGGGGTTTTACCGGTATTAAATAAAAAAGTTATCGAATATACTATCAAGATGGGACTTGCAACTAATTGTACAATTAACAAACGTTCAACCTTTGCAAGAAAGAATTATTTTTATCCTGACTTACCGAAAGGTTATCAAATTTCACAGTATGAAGAGCCGATTTGTGAGCAGGGGCATATTATTATTTCGTTAAGCGGCAGTTCTGAAAAAAAAGTTGGTATCACACGTATTCACATGGAAGAAGATGCCGGGAAATTGATACACGATCATGGATTTGAAACGCTTGTAGATGTTAATCGGTGCGGGGTTCCATTAATGGAAATTGTCAGTGAACCGGATATGAGAAGCGCAGAAGAAGCTTATCAATACCTTACAAAAATTAAACAGCTCGTGCAATATCTTGAAATATGCGACGGGAATATGGAGGAAGGTTCTTTGCGATGCGATGCTAATGTTTCAGTAAGATTAAAAGGAGCAAAGGAATTTGGTACTAAGAGAGAAATAAAGAACATGAACTCTTTCCGTAATGTGGAAAGAGCTATTAAGTTTGAGATTAATAGACAAATTGAGATTATTGAAGACGGTGGAACAATTACTCAACAAACTCTGCTATGGGATGCAGATTTGAACGAAGTTTTCCCGATGCGAAGCAAAGAGGAAGCGCATGATTACAAATACTTTCCTGAGCCGGATTTATTACCGGTAATTGTCGATGAAAAATGGAAATCCGAAATTGAAAAATATTTGCCGGAACTTCCTGAAAATAGAAAAGAAAGAATGGCCGTTACATATAATCTCCCCAAATATGACGCAGAACTACTTACGCAGAGCAAGCCAATTGCCGATTATTATGAAAAAGTAATTTCTGTAACTAATGATTATAAGAGTGCCAGTAATTGGATAATGACTGATATTTTGAAAATAATTAACGAAGAAAAAATTGATATTAGGGATTTCCCGGTGGCAGCCGAAGACCTTGGTGAGCTGATAAATCTCATAAGTGATGGCACTATCAGCGGAAAAATTGCTAAAGAAATTTTTCCGGCAATGGTGATTGAGAAAAAAAAACCATCAGCAATTGTTAAGGAAAAGAACCTTTTACAAATTTCCGATGCGGGCGAGATTGAAAAAATCGTAAACCAAACGTTGGAAAAAAGTTCTTCCGAAGTGCAAATGTATCTTGGCGGAAAGGAAAAAGTATTTGGCTTTTTCGTAGGCCAAATAATGAAGGAGACTAAAGGAAAGGCTAATCCTAAGCTTGTAAACGAGTTACTTAGCGAAAAGCTTGAGGCATTAAAAAATAAAATAATAAAGTAAAAACGGAGTTTAGATTTGTCATTTAGATCAGGACTAAAAAGATTTTTTGGTATCAAAACTGAAGAAGAACTTAAGAAAGTTAAAACACCAAAAGAAAAAGTTAAAGAATTTATAGAATCACTGTTGTTTGCGGGCATTGCCGCATTTTTCATTATAACTTTTATTGTTCAAAATACAAGGATACCGACAGGGTCTATGGAAGATACAATTCTTGTAGGTGATTTTGTTTTGGTAAACAAATTTATTTACGGTGCGGAGTCTACAAAATACATTCCATTCACTCAGATTGAAATTCCACATTTCAGACTGCCGGCAATAAGAGAGCCGAGGAGAAAAGACATTGTAGTCTTTGAATTTCCCGGTATGAGACATCAACTTTACTCTGATGAGCGCGGAGTTAATTATGTTAAACGTTGTATTGGGCTGCCCGGCGACACAATTCAAATAATTAATAAAGTTGTTTTTGTTAATGGAAAACAATTTTGGATTCCGCCACATATAGATTATATTTCTGGACCTGCCGAACCTAAAGGAATTATTGAACCAAGGATATTTCCAATTGGGATGCCTTGGAATGAAGATAATTACGGTCCGTTGATTGTTCCCAAAAAAGGATATACGATCAATCTAACCCCTGATAACGTTGAGCAATGGAGCATGACCATCAATCGTGAATTTGGAAAAATAGTAGTTGCGGTTGACGGCAGCCAGGTAACAATAGAAGGCAAGCCTGTTACCTCTTATACATTCAAGAAAAATTATTACTTTATGATGGGCGATAATAGAGATGACAGTCTTGACAGTCGCTACTGGGGTTTTGTTCCCGAAGATAATATTGTCGGTGAAGCATTTATAACTTTATTTTCATGGGATAGAGATATTCCGTTTACAGATTTCTTCCGGTTAATTGGCTCTATAAGACCGGATAGAATTTTGTTTCTTCTGCACTAAAATACTTTAATCAAAACATGGGGGGTTAGATAACCGCCCATTTAATTCTACGAATAGATTTTCGACACAAAAAGAATTTATGGATTTATTAAATCTAAATTACGAAAAGTATAAGCTTCAAAACGG
>JAJYOQ010000532.1 GCA_021796135.1 Bacteroidota bacterium | reverse complement strand
CCTCCATGGCGCGCAAACTTTAAGTGCTACCTCAAAGTTTATTCAGATCGCCAAAAATCATTATAACCAAAAACAAAAGGAAGGCATCATGTCAAAAACACAATTTATGACACTCGCCAGACACATAATCGAAGGCGAAAAAAGGCATCCTGAAGCAACCGGTGAATTATCAAGGCTATTATCCGATCTCACTTTAGCTGCAAAAATAATTTCATTGGAAGTGAACAAAGCGGGCCTCGTAGATATTCTTGGATTCACCGGCGGTAATAATGTTCACGGTGAACAAGTTAAAAAGCTTGATATGTTTGCTCATGATATCCTGATACGAGCGATGGATCATGGCGGACATTTTTGCGTAATGGCATCCGAAGAGGAAGAAAATATTATCCACATACCCGCTAGGCATAAAATTGGAAAATACGTTCTTCTCTTTGATCCACTTGATGGCTCATCAAATATAGACGTAAATATAAGCATCGGTACAATTTTTTCAATTTACAAAAGAGTTACACCCGATGGCATGCCAGGCACGCTAGAAGATTGTCTTCAGCAAGGACTAAATCAAGTAGCAGCAGGTTATATTGTATACGGTTCAAGCACAATTTTGGTATATACAACCGGCGAGGGAGTTCACGGCTTCACTCTGGACCCTTCTTTTGGAGAATTTTTACTTTCGCATGATAATATTAAGATTCCTAAAAAGTCACACATTTACAGTATTAATGAAGGAAATTATTTGTACTGGCATCCGGGATTAAAGAAATATATTAAATATCTTCAGGAAGAAGACGAGAAAACTGAGCGTCCTTATTCATCGCGCTATGTAGGTTCGATGGTTGCAGACATTCATCGCAATCTTTTATACGGAGGAATATTTATGTATCCAGCTGATCACCGTCATACTAATGGGAAATTAAGGTTGATGTATGAATGTAACCCGATGTCAATGATAATTGAAACCGCAGGCGGAAGAGCTTCAAACGGAAAGAAGAGAATTTTGGAAATTCAACCTGAAATTCTGCACGAAAAAACTCCGCTGTTTATAGGAAGCGAGGAAGATGTGAGGATGGTGGAAGAATTTATGTCGAAAGAAGAAATAAGCAGCGAGGTTTATTTCAGCAATAAATCATAAAATTTAGAGGGGTGATGGAGTCCTGGAATCGGATGGCTTTCCCGTCATTCCAATACTCCATTATTTCGAAAAATTGTTTTTGCATAAGGTAAGTTAATATTTCAGGCTAATGTTTATTTTTTTGCGTAGAACAAGTAAAAAATTATTCTTTAGATTTCAGATTATTAATTTCTTTGGAAATTTTTGCTGCAAGGTCTTCGAGAGAAATTCCAACCACATGTATTTTAGAGCTTTTGACTAATATTTCCGGGCTATCGCCTTCACCGCTCATAAATTTGTAGAGTGAAAAACCTAACCGGTTCCTATCATTCATAATTGGGATATATTCGCTTAGGTTTTCAACAATATTATAAACTTTTTTTTCTAACGAATCATCAGAAAAATTTTTTGTCGAAGGAGAAGGTAATGATGTCATCTAAAAATCCTTTAATTTATTTAGTAAAAATATGACAGAACAGTTAAAACTTCAATGATAAAGTGGAAGTAAGTTACTATTTAATTAAATTTGTGCCGTTTAAATGACTTTTGAAAGATTTTTTGTTGAATCTAAATGAAATTAAAAATATCCTACTTATTAGATTAAGTTCTTTAGGTGATATACTGCTAACTACACCACTCATAAGATCACTTAATGAAAAATATAGCGGAATAAAAGTAGACTTTGTTTTGAGAGAACAATACGAAGATTTATTAAAGTATAACAATAATATAGAAAATCTCTTTCTATATAAAAAAGATAACTCAAATAATGTTGTTCTGTTTAATGAGTTAAAAAATAGAAATTATGATTTGGTCGTAGACCTTCAAAATAATCTTAGATCGGCAGAGATAAGAAGGAAACTAAAAGTTAAGTCGGTAATTTTTGAGAAAAAGACTATTGATAAATTTTTCCTTGTACATTTTAAGATAAACAGATTTAAGGGCCCGCAAGAAATTCCCAAAAGATATGGGGAAACTTTGCCGGGCTTTAGCCTTGATAACAAGGGATTGGAACTATTTTATCCAGGAGATATAAAGTCGGAGCTTAACGACGATGAAAAGTTCATTGGAATAGCCCCGGGGAGTAGACATTTCACAAAAATGTGGCCAAAGCAATATTTCATTGATTTGTGTAAAATGCTTTCAAACGATGGATTTCGCATAGTAATCTTCGGAGGTAAAAGTGACATAAATCTTTGCGCAGAGTTAGCCGAAAAAACTCCCGGTTCAATTAACTTATGTAATGACGATAAAATATTATTGACTGTGGCAAATATAAAAAAATGCAAAGTCGTTATATGTAATGATTCTGGCTTGATGCACGCTGCCACGGCAGTGGGTACACCTGTTTTGGCTATATTTGGATCTACAGTAAGAGAATTTGGGTTTACTCCTTACAAAAGCAAAAATTTAATATTAGAAAACAAATTATTAACTTGCAGACCGTGCACGCACATTGGAAGAGAAAGCTGTCCTAAGAAACATTTTAAGTGCATGCTGGAATTGATTCCAGTTCTTGCATATTCAAAGCTGAAAGAAATTTTAAATTGATGAAAACTATTTGGTACATACTTTATAATTTTTTAATAATACCATTTCTTTATTTAGTTATAAGACTCTTAGGTTTTTTTAACAACAAAGTTAAGCGAGGCATAAAGGGAAGAGATAGAATTTTTGAGGAATTGATTTTAAATTCTGCTACCCTCGATAAATCAAAAAAATTAATATGGTTCCATTCTTCCTCCCTAGGTGAATTTGAGCAAGCAAAACCGATAATTAAGGAATTGAAAAAAGGGGACAACATAAATATCCTTATTACATTTTTCTCTCCATCAGGATATGAGAATTCAAGAAAATATCCTTATGCAGATTTAGTTTCATACATACCTTTAGACACACACTCTAACGCTGAAAGATTTATTTCAATTGTGCGTCCGGATTTAGCAGTCATGATGCGATATGATATATGGCCTAACCATGTTTGGGCAATGAGGAAGTATAATATCCCATCTATCATTGTTGATGCTACTATGAAAGACAATTCAGCAAGGAAACTTCCGTTGGCAAAAAGCTTTCATAAATATCTATTTGAAAATATTAGTACAATCCTAGCAGTTTCTGAATCCGATGTTCAAGGTTTTAAGGAGTTTAATGTACCTGCAGATCGTGTTAAAGCAGTGGGAGATACAAGATTTGACCGCGTTTATCAAAGAAGTATTGTTGCAAGAGAAAAAA
>JAJYOQ010000531.1 GCA_021796135.1 Bacteroidota bacterium | reverse complement strand
TGATAACCCGATAATTTTCCCCGACACCGAAGAGCACATTGAGGGAGGCAATTTTCACGGGCAGTCAATGGCGCTTGCAATGGATTTTATGGGTATTGCTTTATCCGAGCTTGCAAATGTTTCGGAAAGAAGAACCGAAAGGATGGTAAACGGTGCTTTAAGCGGGCTCCCAAGATTTCTGGCTAATGACGGGGGATTAAATTCGGGTTTGATGATTGCTCAATACACTGCTGCGAGCCTTGTATCTGAAAATAAAGTCCTAGCTCACCCGGCAAGCGTTGATTCTATTCCTACTTCCGCAAACCAGGAAGACCATAATTCGATGGGATCAATTGCCGCACAAAAATGTTTTAGAATTATGCATAACCTGGAAAACGTTTTGGCAATAGAATTAATGACCGGAGCTCAGGCACTCGAATTTTTAAAGCCGTTAAAGCCCGGGGTTGGTACTTCCATTGTATATAACGAAATTCGAAAAGTTGTGAAGCCGCTGAATAGTGACCGTCTACTTTACGAAGACGTAAAGAAGGTTGCTGCTTTGATAAAAGAGGATGTAATTTTGGCCAACTTAGAAAAAGTGGTAAAACTTTCTTAGTTATTGAATTTTTCATAATTTTAAACTTATGGGTAAAAGAAATGAGCATTTTTTATTATTTTGTAAATTGTTTAAGAATAATTTTAAAAGATATAAATTAAGGTGAAAGGTTGACAATAGATTCCATAAATATTAATAATTTTAAGTCAATTAGAAAACTAGGTATAGAAAAACCTGGGAATTTCCTTGTCTTTGTTGGTGCAAACGCTTCAGGTAAATCTAATATTTTTGAAGCACTAGAATTTGCTAATAGCGTTTATAAATTAGGGAATGAAGCTATCAGTTTGTTTGGCGGAAATGATGAAATAAGAAATTTCAACTTACCTATGCCCTTCTACTTTAAGTTTGGCAATTATGATGATTTTATAGATATTGAAGAAAAAGTTGATGATCACAAAAGATCAATTTTATTACCTTTAAGGAATACTTCTTCTTATAATCAGTTTACTGAAAATTTTTCTAGAATTTTTTATGGAAAATCCCAGTATGTTAAAATCAATATAAATGATGACAGTAAACTCAGACTTGATTGTAAAAATTTAGAAAAAGTTTTGGGGCGACTATTAAGTGAACGAGAAAAGAAAGAAGAAATAATTGAAATATTACAAACACTTATTCCAGAATTTAATGATATAGAAATAGTTAAAAGTGAATATTCAAAAGAAGATAGAATTAATGTTTATGAAAAAAATGCCTCAAAACCTTTTTCAGGAAATTTAATCTCCGATGGAACTTATAATATCTTATCACTTATAACAGCAGTCTTACAAAATGATGAACCTCAATTCTTATGCATCGAAGAACCAGAAAATGGTTTAAATCCTAAAGTAGTAAAAGAATTAGTGATTTTTTTTAGAGAACAATGTGAATTAAACGGACATTATATTTGGCTTTCAACACATTCTCAGTCATTAGTAAATGTTTTATCTCCAAAGGAAATTATTATTGTAGATAAAAAAGAAGGACAAACAAAAATAAAACAAATTGATGGATTGGATCTACATGGACTAAAAGTAGATGAAGCTTGGCTTTCAAATGTATTTGGTGGGGGTATACCTTGGTGAAAAGGGTGGGGTTTATTGGCGAAGGTGAGAGCGAAACAATAATATTAAATTCTGATAGTTTTCAAGATTTATTGAACAGAAAGAATGTAGAGAGTGTTGGGGTCTTTGATGCAGGTGGTATTGATAATCTAAAAAATTATAATACTAAAGTTGATTCATTTATTAAAATTTTTAATGATAGGAAAGCAGATAAAATATTTTTTTTAGGTGACTTGGACTTTGAAAAATGTTTGGTCAACCAAAAGAATTCATTTTACAGATATGATGAAAAACAAGTGATAGTCATTTCAGTTCGAGCTATTGAGGCGTGGTATTTAGCAGATTCGGTTACTTTATCATCAATCTTTAAGAAAAAATATATATATTCCCAACCTGAAAATACTGAGGATTTACCATTTGAAGTTTTAAAAAAAGAATTCTTGCAAGAAACAGGTCGTGGTATTGGTTCTAAAGTTCGCTTGAGTCATTACATGATTAGAAATGGATTTTCAATAGAAAATGCAATCCAGCATAAAAATTGTAAAAGCATACAGTATTTCTTTATTAAATTGTTCACTAATTAAAATGAAGTAGTATAATGGAAATATTATTTTTACTTATCGGAATTATTTTAGGTGCGGGCGCCGCCTGGCTTACCTTAAAATCAAAAATTGAAAGTGCAAAGAGAATTCTGCCTGAAGAAGTTGAAGGATTAAATGATCAAATCAATAATCTTAATATGGAAAAAAGCAATGCCGACGTAAGAAATAGATTGTTTGAAGAAAACTTGAAGCAGATTTCTGCCGAGCTTAATTCCGAAAGAGCAAAGGTTCTGCAATTATCATCGGAGAATTCTTCGCTGAAAGCAGATTACAACAATATTCAAAATAAATTAAGCGAACAGAAGGATGAAATTGAAAAGCTGCAGGAAAGATTTACTAAGGAGTTTGAAAATCTTGCAAACAAAATATTTGATGAAAAAAGCACGAAGTTTACCGCTCAGAATAAAGAGAATCTCGACCAGATATTAAATCCGCTTAATGAAAAGATAAATGATTTTGCAAAGAAGGTTGAAGATATTCATCTGAAAGATTCCAATGAAAGGGCGGGGCTTAGAGAGCAGATAAAAGGCCTGCACGATTTAAATCAACTAATGACAAAGGAAGCAACCAACCTAACGAATGCTTTAAAAGGACAATCAAAAGCTCAAGGGAACTGGGGAGAATTTATTCTTGAAAATATTTTGGAAAAATCCGGTCTTGTAAAAGGAAGAGAATATCTTGTTCAAGAAAGTATGACTGCGGAAAGCGGAAAGAGATTTCAGCCGGATGTTTTGATAAAGCTGCCGGAAGAAAAAACAATTGTAATCGATTCGAAAGTAACTTTAACAGCGTATGAAAAATATTCTTCCGCTGATGATGAAAATGAAAAATCATCCGCACTTAGAGAACATATATTATCGATAAGAAATCATATCAAAGGATTGAGCGGGAAGAATTATCAGAATCTCTACCAGATAAAGAGCCTGGATTTTGTTCTGATGTTTATGCCAATTGAGCCAGCATTCAGCCTTGCTGTGCAAAATGATCCGGCTATATTCAGTGATGCATTTGAAAAAAATATTGTTATTGTTAGCCCTTCAACTTTGCTTGCGACTTTAAGAACAATAGCCAGCATTTGGCGCCAGGAAAAGCAAAATAAAAATGCTCTT
>JAJYOQ010000530.1 GCA_021796135.1 Bacteroidota bacterium | reverse complement strand
AGTCCTAATGAAAAACCAACTAATATGCCGGAAATTATTGACAGAATGATTTGTATTTCAGTTAGCGTAAAGATCTGACCTAGAATGTTATTACGGAATATCCTTCCTGAATCCTGGAATCAACTTCGACTCCACCATAAACTGATTCCAATCCAGAAAATATATCATTTTCTGTAAGCCCTTCTCCTGCCATGCTCACCTTGCAAATCTTCAAAGGTATTCCTTCGGATCTGAGAATATTGATCTGTTCTAAAAACTGCGGGGAACTTTTTTGGTTTTTATTCGCAGCTTGCACTCCCCTTCCCAGAAATAGAAATTCAAGGTTTGACTTGGCATTCTTCACTGCATTGAAGGCAAAACTGAATGCCACCATTTCAGTGTTTATGTTTTCCTTTCCCGTAACCAACATTACCAGAATTTTCGCCATTTACATTCATCCCATTACTTCATTACTATATTTCAAATTACAAATAAAGTTTGTATCATTCCTCTGTTCCATCGTTTGAGTATCCAGGGTACTTTGTTCTATACCAAACTGTGGTGAGTAGAAGCATCACTATTAAAACAAATGCCGTTGCTGAAACCGAAGACGGAGTAGGATCATAGCCATTATAAGAGCCTACTGTGAATGCTGCCACTATAACCAGCAAAGCTGTCATTGCAATTATAAACCCTTTAACTCCCTTCTCACTTTTTCTCTCTTCTCTGTTGTTGTTATTCATTTAATTTACCCCCTTTGATTTACCATATAATATCCTGCCAACTATCAGAAGACTGATCGCTACTACAACAAAAAATTCAATGCTGCTTGCCGCCATTTGAAGGTCTCCACTTAGAATGTGACCGGAGGCACAACCGTCTGCCATTCTTGCCCCAAATAGTACAAGGAAAGAACCTGAAAAAACACCTATGGCTCTCTTCAGCTCATTCGGTCCGAACCTTTTCTTCCATGTTCTCGGTACCCAGTAATTGAAAGCTTGAAACCTTCTGGAAACAAATATTGAGACAAGAAAAGCTCCAAGAAGCGTACCTATATCGGTGAATGGTTCCCACCCCACAGTGGCAAATACAAGTTTGCTGTAGTTGTATGAAGGCAGCCATAGATATCCAACCATCCAGCTATATGTTGTCGATTCGCCAAATATTTGATGTAAGAACATTTCAAGTACAACGATTAGTCCAATAAAAGCTCCCACAAATGTCAGCATCCACTTAAGATCGTTATTTGGGGCCCAATGCTCATTAGCATTGCGAGCGAGCTTATCCCTGGGACCAATCGGCATTGAACTACCTTCTATTAACGTCTCAGTTGCTTCTTTGTGCATGGCTAGTTCAGGAGGTGGCATTTTATAGTCCGAGTGGGTACCAATGTAAACACAGCTTTTGCCACCTTTGTATCTTGGAAGAAAATAAGCTACCATTAACATCAGTGCAAGCCATGCTATAGAAATCAGAAAACCATCAAATAAATTCGTACCTACTTTGCCTCCAAGATAAAGTTCGCCGTAATTGTCAGTATTCACAAGCCACTGACCAGCGGGTGTTTGATACAGAATAGTCCATGCTGCCGCACCAAGAAGACCGCCAGCTACAGCATATACCGCTTCTCTTCGTCCTTCGCCCAATGCCATCCACTCTGTTCCTGGGACATAACCAGACAAAGCTATGCCGGAGCCAAAAATAACAGCTCCTAGCGCAACGCCGATAACATATATAGGCTTTACACCGAAATGGAAACTAACACCTAGCGCTGCCAGGCCATAAAGCGCAACAGCACCTACGCCTATTGCAATGGCTATGCAATTTATGAATAATCTATCTTCCCATTTGGAAAGTCTGAGAAGTATATCCGAATTTGAAATACCCCATAACTCGGCAAAACCACCGATTGCGGCTCCAATAAATATACCTATCCACAACGCAGCTGTGTACGATATTGTCATATTCTCCTAAAGTTTATAATGTATGTGTTTATTAATATAATTAATAATTGCATAATAATTCCACTTTTTGTGCAAATGAAAGAAAACTTTAATAACTAATTCATTCTGATAAGAAATGACCGGAAAATACGCTATTTCGCTTTTTGATTACGAAACAATTCCATTGATAAAGATCATTTTAGAGAAAAACACAAAAGTAGAGATGGTGTTTCTTCTTTCTACCAAGGATAGAAAGTCCGGAGATGAATTGGTTGATCTTTCAAGGCATTTTGGCATTAAAATAGAGGTTGTTCCAATTTATGACATCAATAATTTTTATGAGGTTTACCTAATGCTCGAAAAGATCTGTAAAAATTATGGGTTCCCATCCTGGATAAATATCGCGAGTGGTTCAGGAATTGCACTTTCAGCTCTAACCCTTCATGCTTACTTCAAGGATGCACCTCTTGTAATGTTCGATAAGGAAAAAAAAGCGGTAGTAAAAACCGACGTGAATAAATTAAAAAAAATAAAAATTTACAAAAACCGTTATTTTGAGCTTATTTCTTTAATTTCGGAGAAGAATCAAACTAACTCAGAGCTTGCGCATCATTTTCAAGTTTCTGTCTCTTCCATGTCGAGGAGACTCAAACACCTGGAACAGTTAGATATAGTATCAAGAAGGGGCTTGGGTAAGGTAAACTCCCCGTACTTCTATAAGTTGACGGAATTTGGAAAAAGACTCCTATAATTAGAAAATTTTTGTCTAATGAAGCTGCAGATCAACTTATTGGAACGCAGTGTTTTCAAAGAAATGTAGTTTTTTTCATTAACAAAGATAGGATTCAACTAAAGAAGGGTCGTCATCTTCCGAGAAGTCGTTTATGGTTCTGATTTCAATTTTTCCTGACAAGATTTTTAGGTATTCGCCATAAATCCTATTTCAGATAATTGTGTTGAATAATTCAGTTAATTTCTAAGATATAGCTACCTGCACTTCTTTCGGATGCAATCATGTTAGAGTGTTAATTGGCAATTCAACTTTTTATGGTTTTTTACACCCTTGTAGTTTCAGGTTCCTTTAAAACTACCCGTGTGGTATATGAATCAGAATAATCGTGTCGTTCGGTTAACTGATTCAAAATCATCATGCACGCACCATCTTAAAATCTACAAAAGGAATTTAATGTACTCAAGCCGGATTTGTAATGTTTGCTGTCTCGCTTTGTGGTATTAATCTTGTATTGATTATGTTTATTAATCCAGATTGCTGGCATTTTGCCTATTTTCCCGAGAATAGATCCACTTTAAAATACCTGATGTATATTGCTACAATTACATCTGCACTGCTCCTATAACCAAAAGGTATGTTATAACATAGGATATTCTGTGTTATCCAAGTTGAGCGATTTTCAAGATATAGAATCA
>JAJYOQ010000056.1 GCA_021796135.1 Bacteroidota bacterium | reverse complement strand
CTGCCAGCTGGAATGGAAAACTTCAAACAGTTAAATCGTACGATAAGACAGGGAAGTTAATTTCAGCAAAGTGATATATTTACTTTTTTTTATAATTTATAAAGAAATAAAATTATGAGCCAAAATATTTACCCCCGAAAATTCAAAGCTGCGTTAGTTCAAATGAAAATGTCTCCCGATGCTTCATTGAACTTACAAAGAGCTATAGGTTTTATTGAAGAAGCAGCCGATAGAAATGGCGAAATAATTTGTCTGCCTGAACTTTTTATGACTCAGTATTTTTGTCAGACTGAAGATATTAAAAATTATAAATTTGCAGAACCAATTCCAGGTCCGACTACAGAAACTATTTGTAAAGTTGCAAAGAAAAGAAATGTTTCGGTGATTGTACCTTTATTTGAAAAAAGGACATCGGGCATTTACCATAACAGTTTAGCTCTTATTGATAAATCAGGTAAAATTGCAGGTATCTACAGAAAAATGCATATTCCTGATGATCCGGCATTTTATGAAAAATTTTATTTTACTCCGGGTGATCTGGGTTTTAAATCCTTTCAAACTTCGGTTGGAAATATCGGTACATTAATTTGCTGGGACCAGTGGTTCCCTGAGGCAGCAAGAATAACTGCTTTGAAAGGCGCTAGCGTTATATTCTATCCAACTGCTATAGGATGGCATCCAGGTGAAAAGCAGGAACACGGTAAAGCTCAATTTGAATCCTGGATTAGTGTTCAACGAGGTCATGCCGTAGCGAATGGATTGTATGTAGCTTCGGTAAATCGGGTGGGACTTGAAAAATTAGATGAGAATTCCGCCGGAATTGAGTTCTGGGGATCTTCTTTTGTTGCTGATCCGCAGGGCGTAATTATTGCTCAGGCATCCCATGATAAAGAAGAAATAATTTTTGCCGATATTGATCTTGATAGAATTGAATACATCCGTCAGAACTGGCCTTTCATGCGGGATAGAAGAATTGATGCTTATAGCGATATTGAAAACCGGTTTATAGATGAAGATTTGAATAATGGATAATATTAATAAAAATACTCCGGGTGAATTTAGAATTCCTGCCGAATGGGAAAAACACGAATCTACATGGATTGGCTGGCCGCATAATTCAAGTGATTGGCCGGGTAAAATGCCTCCTATTCAATGGGTCTACGGCGAAATTGTAAAAAGAATTTCAATCAATGAAAAAGTAAATATTATTGTTGAATCTGAAATTCATAAAAATAAAGCTGTCAGAGTTTTAAAATATAACGGGATAAATTTCGATCAGATTAAATTTTATATCCTTCCAACGGACAGGGGATGGATGAGGGATTCATGTCCGGCTTTTGTTATAAATAAAAATGATATTGCCCTTGTCCCTTTTGTTTTTAATGCCTGGTCAAAATATTCTAATTATAAAAAAGATTCAAAAATTCCCTCATTCATATCCGATGAATTAAAAATAAAAAAAGTTTTACCCTATTTGAAAGATAGGCATGTTGTACTAGAAGGCGGAAGTATCGATACGAATGGACATGGAACTTTAATTACCACAGAGGAATGTCTTCTAGACTCAAAAATTCAGGTACGTAATCCATCGTTTACGAAAAAAGATTATGAAGATGTGTTCAAAAATTATCTTGGAATAAATAATGTGATTTGGCTAGGGAAGGGAATAGCCGGAGATGATACACACGGTCATGTTGATGATCTTTGCCGGTTTGTTAATAAAAATACAGTAGTCATAGTCAGCGAAAAAAATAATTCGGATGAAAATTATAATTTGCTTCATGAAAATAAAGAACGGCTTCAATCTATGCTGACAGAAGACAATTCTAAATTAGATATAATAGAATTACCTATGCCTTCTCCGGTGATTTTCAAAGGTCAGAGACTGCCTGCCAGCTATGCAAACTTTTATATTTCGAATGCCGCTGTTTTAGTCCCGACTTTTAATGATCCGAATGATAAAATTGCTTTAGGGATTATGACAGAACTTTTCCCCGACCGATTGGTTGCCGGTATACATTCGGTTGACTTAGTCTGGGGTTTGGGTACCATCCATTGTTTGACTCATGAACAGCCGGCAATTAGCGGGAATTAAATTCATTTATTAATTGTAAATTTATAATAATAATTTATATTGCAATGTAATTTCGGGCGGTTAATATATAATATGAGATCTCCTTTATTGCTTATTTTATTTGTAGTTATGAACCTGGATGTCTACTCTCAGGAGAAAGTATTTAATTTTAATTCTTTTAAGGTGGAAATCACGAACTCTCAGTTAAATGAATATAATAAAGATAAACAGGTCGTTTATACAAAATATTTCAGGTCACCGCATGACTTTGCACTTGATTTAGATGGGGACGGTACTTATGAATATCTGGTGAGCGATTCATATACAGATTCCGGAAAAACATTTTATGTACTTTATGTGTTTAATACTTTTGATTCTTTAAGTTTAGCGGATTCAATCATGTCCGGTCTTGTTGAACCTTATGAAATTAATTCTACCGAAACAGGAGGACCAATTATTGTTTCAGGGAATCCGAATTTCGATTCTTTGAATATTGATAGCGAGGATGTCTTTTTACCGATTAATTGCTGGAGCTATAAAAACGGGAAATTGTCGTTAATAAATAATCTCCTTTATAAAATATTCGAAAAACAAAATGAAGATATCATAGATTATATTGATAATTATTACTTAACTAATAAAAGCGATTGTAAATCCGCTTCAAAGATTAAAGCAGCCATGGCTGCGGGTTATGTCAACTACATACATTCAGGTGATAAAATTCTGGCTCGTCAATTTATCCGGCAATATTATCATTGTGATGACTCGGCTGCCTTCCAACAGTTATTGGATAATTTATTGAAAGCGAAATCAAATTGAAATTTTATGGAAAAAATTAAATGGAAAAATTAAAAGTCGGCGTTATCGGAACAGGGCATCTGGGGAAACTTCATACTAAAATGTTTTCTGAAATTCCGGGTTGTGAATTGATCGGTGTTTTTGATCTTAATATTTCACAGGCAGAACTTATCGCCAAAGAGTATAATATAAAAGCATTTAATAATCTTGATCAATTATTTAGTGAAATTGATGCTGTTTCTGTTGCCGCTACAACTAGTGCTCACTTTGAATTGGTAAAAAAATCATTGGAAAACAATAAACATGTTTTTGTCGAAAAACCAATTACGACTACAATAGATGAAGCGGAAGAAATTGTCGGATTATCAAATGAAAAACATCTAAACTTGCAGGTAGGTCATATTGAACGGTTTAATCCGGCTTTAATTTCTCTGGACAAGTATATAATTGAACCTATGTTTATTCAGACTGACCGCCTTGCTCAATTTAACCCCAGAGGCACTGATGTCGCAGTAGTATTAGATCTCATGATACATGATATCGACATAATATTAAGCTTAATCAAAAGCGATGTAAAGCATGTTGAAGCCAGCGGAGTAGCTGTTGTTTCGGATAACATTGATATTGCTAATGCCCGTATTCAGTTTGCAAACGGCGCAGTAGCCAATGTAACAGCAAGCAGAATATCTCAGAAAAAAATGAGGAAAATGAGAATCTTCCAAAAAGATAATTACCTTTCATTGGATTTTATTACCGGAGTATCGGAAGTATTTCGGCTCATTCCGTTAGACGATAAGGTTGGACCTGCTTTCATATCTTTCGGAGAAATCGGTGTAGGAGATAAGAAAAAGCAGATAATCTATGAACAGCCGGAAGTTAAAGAAATTAATGCTCTGAAATATGAGCTTGAACTTTTCGTAAATTCGGTTTTGGAAAATAAAAAGCCCAAGGTCTCCGGAGATGACGGCTTGCGGGCATTGAAGGTTGCTCAAATAATCTTAAAAAAAATTAATGAATCTTTGGAGCTGATTAGTTGAAAAAATATAGCTTTTATCTAATAGTAGTCTTATTATCATTAAATTTTATAAGCTGCAGTGTATACAAAACAATTGTTAACGCTTCGCGATTAAAATTTGAACTCGGTAATGTTGAGAACTTAGAAGTGAGCGGAGTGCGATTTGACGGGAAGAAATCAGTATCTGATTTTAATGCAATAGAGATATTAAAATTAACTACTTCCCTTATAAGAAGAACATTCCCGGTTACTTTTGTTTTAAATGTGGAAGCAATGAATCCAAATGACGGGAAAAGCGGATACCCGAGAACAGATTTAATGCTTAAATCATTCCCATGGGATTTATATATAGATAATAAGCAGACCATTTCCGGTAATATTCTTTCTCCTGTGTTAGTTCCGGGTACGGGCGAATTAGTAACAATTCCGTTAGAAATTAAATTAGACCTCTTTAAATTTATTCAGGATAAAGATCTTAACTCGTTGATCAATCTCGCTCTAGCAATCGAAGGTGTTAAAGGATATTCGTCTAATGTTACTTTACTTGCACAACCGACTGTGTCAACGCCGATCGGAGATATTACATATCCGGGGCAATTAAAAATTGTCGGAATGAGTTTCACAAACTAAAACATTATTAAATCTGTAAGGAAAATTATATATGTCGCAAAAAGAAAAATATGCAATAGGAGTTGATCTTGGAGGGACAAATATAAAGGTTGGAATTGTTTCGAATGACGGAAAGATTCTCAATAAGACTTCCTTAGAGACTAAAGCTGATGAAGGTCCTGATGTAGTTATTGCCCAAATTAAAAAGGGGATATACGGCGTGCTGAATAATAATAAGCTTTTAATTCAAGGAATTGGTATCGGTTCTCCCGGGACTGTTTCAACTAAAAAAGGTACGGTAGAAAATCCGCCTAATTTGCCGGGCTGGGAAAAAGTCAATCTTGGAAAAATAATTAATAAAGAATTTGATATTAGGACAAAAGTTGAAAATGATGCAAATGCAGCTGCCATAGGAGAAATGATTTTTGGTGCCGGTAAAAAGTTAGACTCATTTGTTATGGTTACTTTAGGCACGGGTGTCGGCGGAGGGATTATTCTAAACAGAAAGCTTTTCAAAGGTGAATTCGGTGCTGCCGGTGAAATTGGGCATATTACAATTGATATGAATGCTCAGCGATGTAATTGCGGTTCCTATGGCTGCGTCGAAACTTTTCTTGGAAATCAATATATTATTAAAAGAGTTCAGGAAGAATTACTAGTTAACAAATCATCAAAAATATGGGAATTAATAAATCAAGATCTTAATTTAGTTACGCCCAAAATAATTCAGCAGGCGCTCTTATCTAATGACGATTATGCAAAAGAAGTTGTATTGAACCTTGGGAAATATCTTGGAACTGCATTGGCTTCAGTAGCCAATTGTCTTGATATCGGAAAATTTATAATCGGAGGCGGAGTTGCTGGTTTTGGTCAGCCGCTAATTAGTAGTACTGAGGAAACTCTTTCTCAACGGGTTCTGAAACCTCTTGCTAAAAGGATCAAAGTAATCTCTGCAAAATTAAAAAATGATGCCGGAATTAAAGGAGCATCTGCTCTAGCTTTTTATAAGTAAATATTGCCCTGTCCGGTTGAATAATGAAATATAATAGTTGTATGAAATTAATCCTTTTTATTTTTATATTTTCCATTCTTATATCAAGCGGATATTCTGCAACTTCTATACCTTTTAAATTATTAAATCCGGACACAACCGCCTCAGTTAAAAAAGATACTTTAGCTCAAAAAGATTCAGTTAAAAAAAAGGGTTTTGATGTAGATTCAGTAATCTATGCAAGTTCAAGAGATTCACTTTTCTTTTTCATAAATGAAAAAAAAATGGATTTATACGGACAAGCGGATTTGAAATATAAAGACACTGATCTTAAAAGCGCTAAAATATTAGTTGACTTTACCAGCAGTAATGTTGATGCTTACGGCACACCGAGCGATTCAGTGCCGCATAAACTTAAGGATACTCCAATACTTTCTCAGGGCGGTGAAGTATATGACGGTCAGACCATGCGATATAATTTTAAGACTAATCAAGGGTTCATTTCAGCAGCTGCAACAAAAACAGAAGGTTCTTTTTATACAGGACAGGAAATTAATAAGGTAAATAAGGATGTATACTTTATTAAAGATGGAATGTTTACGACTTGCGATTCTAAACCTCCGGATTATTATTTCTATTCTCCCGAAATGAAAGTTATTCAAAAAAAAGAAATTATTGCTAAATGGGTTTGGCTATTCTTTGGCGGAGTGCCTTTCCCGGTACCAGTACCATTTGCAGTATTTCCGATTGAATCAGGCAGGCGCTCCGGTATTCTTGTCCCCGCTTTTGGAAATAGTGCTCAATATGGATACTATTTTTCAAGATTCGGATATTTTTGGGCTATAAATAATTATATGGATGTTAACTTAACAGGAGACTATTATACCAGAGGCAGCTATAAACTAGACTCCCGTTTTAGATATACTAAACGCTACGATTATAGCGGTAATCTTCAATTAGGTTACTCTAACCTCGTTTCGGGTCTGCCGTCTGATCCAACATATAATAAAAGTGTTAATTGGCAGATTATTTGGCAGCATAGCCAGTCCTTTACTCCTACATTAAGACTTGACGCAAATATCCAATTTGCTTCCCAGAATTATTTACAGCAAAATGTTCAGGACTTAAATCAGCAGCTGCAAAGCCAAATTGTTTCTAATGCTACTTTATTTAAATCCTGGGATGAATCTGGAAATAGTCTTTCGTTAAGTTATAGCAGAACGCAGGATCTTCAGTCCGGAAATATATCTGAGACTTTACCGAGTCTGACATTTACTATTCCTGAAACTTATCCTTTCAAAAGGCAGGGATCTTTTGAAAAACAAAAATGGTATGAGTTAATAGGATTTAACTATTCCGGTCAGTTTCAAAATGATCGAAATAAAATAAACGGAGAATTAAGCATTCGAGGCGGGATTCAGCATTTGTTTAATCTTAGCGCCTCTCCAAAGATCGGATATATTTCATTGACTCCAAATTTTAGCTATCGGGAGGATTGGTATAATAAAAGAGTAAATGAAACATTTGCCGGAATAGCTTCAAATGGCTCTGATTCAATTCTTACTAACGACATGCATCAGATTAATTTTGTGCGCACTTTTAATACCGGTATTTCTGCATCAACCAGATTCTACGGAATTTTTCAACCTAATGCATTCGGAATAAGCGCAATAAGACAAACTGTAATTCCGTCAGTTTCATATAATTATCAACCTGATTTTTCAAAACCTTTCTGGAACTATTATGGCAATTATACCGATTCAAAAGGGCACAAGGTCTCTTATGATAAATTTCAAAGAGAAATATTCGGGGCAACTCCTTCCGGGCAGCAGCAAAGCTTATCTTTCTCTTTAGGAAATATCTTTGAAATGAAAACGAAACCGGATCCTACCGATACTACATCAAAAGAAAATAAAATTCAACTTTTGAATTTAAACGCAAATTTAGGATATAATTTTGCTGCCGACAGTTTAAGATTCTCAGATATTGGGTTAACTTATCGTACACAGGTTGGTCAATACTTAGACTTCCAGGGTTCTTCTAATTTTTCATTATATGATTATGCCGCCGGAGTCGGAAGAATAAATAAATTTTTAATTGATGAAGGGAAGGGATTATTAAGGCTTACAAATTTCGGGTTCTCGGTATCAACTTCTCTTTCGGGAGATAAATTAAAATCAGCTGAGTCAAAATCTAAGGACTCTGTATCTTCATCACTTAATGAATCCAATAAGTCGATTTATAAGGGTATTTATAGTAATAAAGAAGCAGATTTCACAATTCCTTGGAACTTATATATAAGTTATAATTATCTTTATTCTAAGAGTGATCCTACCAATATTTTCAGAACCTCTAACATGAGTGCAAATCTTGATTTTAACTTAACTCCGGAATGGAAGCTTTCTTTTGCCGGCAGTTATGATTTTATTCAAAAGCAATTTGCCGCACCGCAAATCAGAATCTCCAGAGATTTACATTGCTGGGAAATGAATTTTACCTGGAATCCTATAGGTACTTTTTCAGGTTATTATTTTGAAATTAGAATAAAAGCCCCGCAGCTGCAGGATCTAAAACTAACTAAGAGAGATCAATTCTATAATGGTAAATAGTATCTAAATATTTTATGAAGCATTACATTATCGACGGAAATAATTTAATATATAAAATAAAAAAATTTGAGAAATTAGTTAAATCCGATAATCAAAATGTCCGTGAAAAACTTGCATATATGATTGAGAATTATTTCAATCAAAAGAATGTGTCAATTACAATATGTTTTGATGGATTCGAAAACCTTCCGATAAAACTAAATAAAGTTAAAATTATATATTCTGAGAAAGATACTGCGGACAATATAATTAGATCGCAAATTGATTCTGAAAAAAATAAAAAAAATTTAGTTGTTATTTCTTCCGACGTAAAAGATATTGTTAGATATGCGGAAAAGAATGGCTGTACAATTCTGGCGAGCGGAAAATTTGCCGGATTACTCGACAGTTACTCAAATAAAAATATAACTGATGAAAAAGAGAATAGCGGGATTTCCGATTCAGAAATAAAAAAACTATTTAATGTCTGAAGCTGTTTCCCATTCATTATATCGGAAATTTATTCTTTTGGCTTCTCTTTAAAATAATACTGAATTCAGTAGTTTTGTTCAGCTCAGATTTTGCAATAATTTCTGCATCATGCCAATTTATAATCGCCTTCACAACCGATAATCCAAGTCCGACTCCTCCTGTATTTCTATTCCTTGATGTTTCTACTCTAAAGAATCTGTCAAATACTTTTGATAATAATTCCGAAGGAATTCCTTCGCCTTTGTTGGTCACACTGATTTTTATTTTATCATTATTAACGACCTCGCCTTGAATTAGAATAGTACTATTCTCCTCTCCGTACTTAATTGCATTATCAATTAGGTTTGAGAGTGCCTGCGTCATTAATTCCTTATCAATTTCAACAAATGAGTTAGTATTTGCGACAACATTAATAGTAATATTTTTTTCGGTTCCCAATATTTTCAAATTATCTGCAGTAGCGCGTAAAAAGCCATCGATAAAAATCGGTTCTTTATTTATATCAATTAAAGAATTATCAATTTTTGATATAAAGAATAGATTGTCGATTATTTTTGTCAGTCTGATTGTCTCTTCATAATTACTTTTAAGGACTTCAATATATTCTTCCGGAGTCTTACGGGATTTTAAAGCTATTTCTGTTTCTCCTCTCAATATTGTCAAAGGAGTTTTTAATTCATGAGCAGCAGATATAGAAAATTGATTCATATAATCAACAGATGTTTTAATTCTGCTGATCATTTCATTCATTTTTTTTACCAACCTGCCGTATTCGTCGCTGTATTTTTCACCGCTTATCTTTTCATCAAGATTCAAAGCGGTGATTTCCTCTGTCTTCTTGATAATTGCATCAATACGCGATAGAGATTTGGCTGAAATAATACCGCCTCCGATAATTGAAACAAAAATAAATATAGGAGCAAGCAGCACAAAAATATGCACCAGACTAGTAAGCGTTTGAATTATTTGATGGATAGGGAAAGCCACGAATATCTTATATTGTCCTGCAATCAATTTAACGCATCGGATGGGTTTTGATGATAGGGTTGTATCTGTAAAACTAAATAAATTTACCGGGGCTGTTTTATACGGAAATGATAATGTATCGTCTTCTAAATTTGCCGATTTGAAAACAATTTTGTCTTTTGAATTAATTTGTATGTAATTATTCCTCTGATTAAGGGCAACCTCATTATAAATTACATCCCAAATTAAATCCTCAGGAGATGAGTATAATGAATCAGGGACAAAATTATCTATATCTTTATGTTTCTCAGCGACATGATGAAGGATTGCTTTTGCCTGGCTTTGCAGTCCCAAGTCAAGATTATCCAGAAGTGTATTGTATAAGTACACATAAATTAAAACCCCGAGCAGGATCTCAAGTATTAAGAATAAAGACGAATACCAGATAGTAGCTTTGAATCGTGTAGATGAAACGAAAAGTCTTAACTTGTTCATAATTTACTGATGATTACTCATCCTTTATTATATATCCTATTCCGCGAATTGTATGAATCAAAGGTGTTTTAAAATTTGTGTCAACTTTTGATCTGACCTTATTAATGTATACGTCAATAATATTAGTCTCGGGATCAAAATGATAGTCATAGACATGTTCTATTAATTTTGTCCTTGAAACAACTTTATTAGAATTTCTCATTAAATACTCTAGTATCGCATATTCTTTCGGTGTAAGAATAATCTCTTGATTCTCTCTGATAACTTTATGCGTTTGCAAATCAAGTAAAAGATCTCCGACCTTAAGTTTTGATGTTTTTGTGTTTTCATTTCTTCTAAGGAGAGCTCTGACCCTTGCAATTAGCTCTTCAAAAGCAAATGGTTTTGTAAGATAATCATCCGCTCCGGCATCAAGACCTTCAACTTTATCCTTTAAACTATCTTTAACCGTAAGCATCAAAACCGGTGTGACTATCTCTCTTTTTCTGATTTCTTTTAGTAAAGAGATACCATCTATAAATGGGAGCATGATATCCATGATGATTGCATCGTATTCTTCACTCGTTGCCATTTTCATTCCTTCTTTGCCGTCTAATGCAATATCTGCAGCGAAGTATTCTTCTTCTAATCCTTTTTTTATAAAGGAAGCAACCTTTTTTTCATCTTCAACTATTAAAATTCTCATTAAAATATTATGTTTAGTTAAAAACTTGTTTGGAAATTTAAATTTAAACTGGAATTAAATCCCAAAGTATTGGTAACTCCGGCTGACATATTCCAGCTTGTATCAGTAGAACGTTCTTTATTATATTGAATGACCAGACGAGCCGCATTTATTGCACTAATAATTCTATTAATAACCAAAGCTCCGACAACAAAACTTAAGTTATTATGCGCCTGTTCGCTTGCATACCACATATTTCTGTAATTCACTCTTTGAACGTCGCTTTGCCAGTTCCAATAGTATTGACTTCCATAAATTTGTTTGAAATTTCCGGATAGGATTTGTGCAGTATTATATTGGTCAATATTAGAATAAATTCCGATATTAGCATAATATGTGGAATTTTTCCCCTGCGGATCAACATTAGCAGTTGCAGTCGCATAAGAAATATACCGGTCTCTTTGCCAGTTTCCATAAGTATTCATTCCAATATACACTCCCCAAAGAGCGGCTTCAGCAGTTGTGAAGTATTTCCCGCTTGAATATGATCCGGCATATAATTCACCCATGCCAGGTAAAATTGCAGAGAATAAAATTGCTAAACCGACATTTTTTTTACCATAGGTAGAACTTACGAATGAGATGCGTTTCGTTTCTTTAAAACTATTTGCAGGTTTTATAGAATTTTCCAAAGCTAATTGATTAGCTGATCCTGCTGTTTGTGCTAAACAATAAAACTGCAGTAAAATAACAAAAGACAAAATTTTTTTCATGTTTTTAATTTCAATTTTATAACTAAGATGCAATTAATTCAATTGATTTATGAGTGCCTTTAATATTACCTTCGGCTAAACCTTGGGCATTAATTTTTTCAACGTTAACTTTCGTAAAACTATTTACAAATAATTCATCAAATCTGTTAGTGAAACGAACATAATTTGAAGAAAATCCTTTCATAGTTCCGTCAGTATTTTCTGATTCGAAAAGGACATCTAAATCTTTATTTATCATTTTATTGTAGAAAATATTTTTCTTCTTATCGCTTAATATTCTAAGCATATTATTTCTTCTTTTCCTTTCGACAATATCTACGCTGCCGGGAAATTCAATAGCTTTAGTCAATGGGCGTTCAGAGTATGTAAAAACATGCAGGTATGAAATCGGCAGATCCTTTAAAAAATTATAAGTGTCCATAAAATCTGATTCTGTTTCTCCCGGAAA
This sequence comes from Bacteroidota bacterium, assembly GCA_021796135.1. The sequence continues at coordinate 2,206 of JAJYOQ010000056.1, read as the reverse complement.
GCCAACTATAACATCAACTCCGATTCCTATGTCTGGATTCTTATAAGATAATTTCGTAATTAGTTTTTCATAGTCAGCGACTTTATAACGACGCTGCATAAGTTTTAGAATCTTCTGACTTCCGCTTTGCAAGGGGATATGGAAATGCTTGCACATTTTCCCGTTATCTTCAGTAAGGTTAATAATGTCATCAGTTAATAGATTCGGTTCGATTGAACTAATTCTAATTCTGAATTCACCGGGAATATTTACCATTTTTAATAGCATATCATGGAGGCTGGAATCTAATGAACTGCCGTAATCTCCGACGTTTACTCCCGTAAGTATAATTTCTTTATATCCGGCATGAACAAGGCTTTTGAATTCATATATAAGTTCATCCGGTTTCATGCTTCGGCTTTTACCGCGAGCTAAGGGGATGGTACAGAATGTACATTTATAATCACAGCCGTCTTGAATTTTAAAGTACGCCCTAGTTCGGTCATCTGCATCAGTAGAATGTGCTTTCCCGAATTCATTAATGTCCATTGTCGGAGAAACGAAGACACAGGCGACATCTTTCTTTTCAAAATTATCGGCTAAAGATAGGAGATCAAATTTTTCTTTGCTGCCGAGTATTAAATCAACGCCTTCAATTTTAGCTATTTCCTCAGGGCGGAGCTGTGCATAACAACCGGTTACAACAACATAGGCATTTGGATTTTTTCTTAATGCGCGTCGTACTAATTGGCGGCATTCTTTTTCGGCATTCTCGGTAACTGAGCAGGTATTGAAGATATAAACATCGGCAGATTGATCAAAGTTGACTATCTCAAAACCGGACTTCATAAATTGATTTCCGATAGTTGATGTTTCGGAAAAATTTAGTTTACATCCTAATGTTTGTAAAGCAACTTTATTTGCCATTGTTTATTTAAAAATTTAAGAGCGGGAATACATCCCGCTCTAATATTATTCTTAATTATTAAATAATTAATTAGACTTATCTTTAGAATTATCTTCGGGTATTTCGAATATCGGGAAATCTGATGAGTCGACCGAAGTGGTCTCCGCATTTTGAATATCCTGAATTCCAACGCGATCAAATTTATGCTTATCTAAATATGATCTGATTTCTTCTTCTGATTTATCTTTAAGAATTGCAATTGCACTTAGAACTATTTTCTTATTGTCCTTATCGAAATCAATAACCTTAAGCGGAATGATATCATCTATCGGGAAATGATTTGCGATATTCTTTATCTTGATAGTTGCAAGCTGCGTAATAGGAACGAAACCGTCAACTTCCTGAGGTAGTTCTGCAATTAATCCTTTCTCAATAATTCTGACTACTTTACCTTCGGTTACTGTTCCAACTGAGTAAAGTTTTTCAAAATTATCCCAAGGATTATTCTCGACCTGTTTGTGCCCTAAGGAAATTTTCCTTTGATCAACATCAACACCAAGAACAATAACTTCAAGTTTTTCACCTTTTTTAACAACTTCTCCGGGGTGTCTGATTTTCTTGGTCCATGAAAGATCAGATATATGAACTAATCCGTCAACGCCGGGTTCTAGTTCAACAAAAACACCGAAGTTTGTCAAATTCCTTGCGATTCCGGAATGTCTGGAGCCGACAGGATATTTCAACATCAAAGTTTCCCATGGATCAGGTTCAAGCTGTTTAATGCCGAGTGAAATTTTCTTTTCATCTTTATCTAAGCTTAGAATAACTGCTTCGACAAGTTGTCCCATTGCTACAACTTGTGAAGGATGCTTAATGTGCTGTGTCCAGCTCATTTCAGAATTATGAATTAAACCTTCGATGCCTTTTTCTATTTCAATGAAGGCGCCGTAATCCGTTAAAGAAACGACACGACCTGAAACTTTATCTCCGATTTTGTATTTGTTTTCAATGTCTTCCCAAGGATGAGATAATAATTTTTTAAGACTAAGTGAAATTCTCTTTTTCTCTTCGTCAAAGTCGGTAACTACAACTTTAATAACCTGATCAAGCTTAACAACTTCATTAGGATGATTAATTCTGCCCCAGCTTAAATCCGTGATATGAACCAAGCCGTCAACACCGCCTAAATCAACGAAAACTCCGAAGTCGGTAATTGCTTTAACCGTACCTTCAAGAATCTGACCCTTTTCAAGGCTGTTTAGTATTGCATAACGCTGATCAGCGATTTCTTCTTCAACCAATACCTTATTTTAGACGTGG
>JAJYOQ010000529.1 GCA_021796135.1 Bacteroidota bacterium | reverse complement strand
TGAAGAATATCCGGTGCTATATTCGCAATTGCCTGAACACCTGGTTTTTCATCTACTGAAACAGTGATAATATCGGGAAATATTGTTTGGAAAAATGACACGTACTTTTCTGAAACATATCCGGGTGCAAACTAAAATGGAATTAAAGAAGCGGATTCTCCTTGGTATAAAAGAGATGAACGATGCCCCGGTTGTTTTTCGTTGGAACAAATTCGGCCCTGAGACAGTTTACTAATGTAAATGTATTGATGAAACGATATACTAGTTATGTTATTGATTTTAAAGGTTTCTAAGGGATATCCGGGCAGCGTGGTTGATAGGAGAAAGTACAAAAACCTGTCTATCCGGGAGTGTTGCTGAAGTCTATTATTTCGTCTCGAATGTAAAGAGAGGTCTTACAACTGTCTAAAATGGGATTTCTCCCTCCGGTCGAAATGACATTTGGGGGTTGTGCAGCAGCCTGGCGGCAGATAGGGTTGCAGAACTCTCCTATTATGATTCAAATTCCGCATTATTGATAATAACCCATTGGTTGTTTCTCTTATCGATTGTGATTTTTATAAGTGACAGAACAGCAGTTGGTTAATGAATTTTCTTGATCAAACAGAATTCACAATTTAGGGTAACCTATATTATTACCTAACGACTATTTTAAAAGTCTGCTTCGGTTACCTTCATAATTGTCGAATAAGTAAGATAAAGATTGAAACATCATTCAAGACATTATTTCGTTATACTTTTTTTCTATTTCATTTACTTCATCGTCTTTCAAAACCGCAAATTCCTTTTCTCTTGCTCTTTTTGAAAATGTTCCGTTGTTTTGTTCGAGGAAACGAATCAATAATGCAACGGTTTTATCAGGCATTTGATAATGATCATCCAACCAGATTTTCATAGCATCATATTTTTGAAGATATGAAACTTCATCCGGAATGATTTTCTTTATTGTATAGTCTACACAATCGTATAAAAATTCAGAATAGAGAGTCGCGTCAAAATATTTGTAATAGTCAATAGTTTGGTTTAACACTTCAACATTATTATCGGGAGTTTTTCTCCATTCTATGAAGTCAAGTAAAGGATGAGAATAACTTTCCAGTACTTTTTTGTATTCTTCAATTCGCTCTAATATAGCTGATGATACAGGAAAAATTATACCCTGTGGAGTATATTTCATTACCGCCAATAAATGATGAATAAGATACCTGTGTATTCTTCCATTGCCATCCTCAAAGGGATGAATAAATACGAATCCAAATGCAATTTCTGCTGCAGTTAAAACAGGATAAAAATTATCTTTTTCTAATTTTATTGCAGTATCCAGCAATCCTTCCATAAGAGTTTGTACATCCTGCCATCTTGCCGAAACATGTTCAGGAATAGGCTCGCCAGTAATGCGATCATGTTCGCCAATAAACCCGCCTTCGGTTCTGTATCCCATCTTTGTGAAGCGGCTATTTTCAATAACGATTTGTTGAAGGCGAAGCAGTTCATCTTTGCTAAGTGGTTTACTGCCAGCCTGCCCGATAGCTTTTCCCCATCGCGCAGCTCTGCTGTGCGTAGGAATTTCACCCTCTATGGTAAATGAAGCTTTTGAATCTTTCAGCAACAGAAAAGCAGAAGTGCGCAATAAAATATCTTTGTGTATCTCTTTAATTACCAGATTAGTTTTTTCGGCAAGATTTTCACTTATATATTTTTCCAGCTTTGGCGTTTTATAAACAAGCGGACAGAAATTAACAGTGCCGGGTAAATTGTTTTTTATACGATGCCGGATTGAATTTATGCTTACCTGTGAAGCGTATTGTAATTTTTCATCAATAAGCGGCACTAAATTTTTTATTGTTAGATCAGGAATCGGAAGCTGTTCATTCATCAACCATTCGTAGAGAAACCAGATTTTACGCGCATACTGTCCGGAGTATTCTGTTTGAATAAGATCTATCACCTGCTGTTTTGAAATTTTTTCAAACAGTTTTTTAAAGAACAGCAGATTTATACCTTCATATTTAAGAGCAAAAACCAGGTGATCGTACAAGGTTTCCGCTGGTTGATGTCTTAGTGTAAATACGAGCCAACCATTTTTAATATATTGTTTGTGCTTTTGGCTGATGAGAGCAAGCTGATTTGGTATTGGCATTGCCAATTTTAGAGTTTCGATTAAAGCGCCATATCCAACTAAGTTTCCAGTTTCCGGCGTTTCTCTACCGTGAAAAGTATTTATTTTTTGTGAAAAGTATTTATTTGTCATATTCATTTCCATAATATCTTTTCGCTAAAATATGAAAAATAGGTTTAATATGCGAATAACAGGTATATATAACTGTTCTATATGAAAATCAGGTTTCGGAATTATGAAAAACGGGTTCAAACTATGAAAAAAGGGTGATCAATTACATTGACGATGAAAAATAGGTTTTAATATTCAAGCGATTATAAAAGTTGTCAACAAAAAAAAGAGCCTACCCCGCTTGGCTTTTTTATTTTAAATATGAAATAATCCTGTCATTAGAAATTTGAGATAAGCAATATCAAACAGAATTCATAATTTTGGGTTACCTATATTATTACTTAACGACTATTTTACAAGTCTGCTTTGGTTACCTTCATTATTGTCTAATGCGGATATAAAATACACGGATAAGCGCTCTTGGCTTTCAGTAGATTATTCTTGTCTGTGACTAATTGCCTGAACTCTTCGGTATGCTTTTCACTTAAAAAGATGAGGATGAAAAGGCTCTTAAAGAGTTAAAAAGGAGTATTTTATTATCGATGAAATTTGGAAATGTTTTTAATCTCGGATTATCCTATTTACAGACAGATTACATTTATACCCGGATGAACGATTTATTTAAAGCGAAAGACTTTGTTGGAAAGGCCATGAAAATTTGTAAGAAATTGAATGACACACTTTCTATTGCCGAAATATATAAAGTAAAAGGTATCTTTGAACGAGAGGGCAAGAATTATGGAGCATCAGAGAATTATTTAATTACAAACCTAAGAAAAAACCAGGAGCTGAAAAATAAGCATAACGAAGCAGAAGTATTTTTCGAACTTAGTAAATTATACAATAAGATAGGAAAGGCAAAGGAAGAAAAAGCAGCAATGTTCTCTTCTTATCAGTTTTTCAAAGGTATAGGTGCGATTTTTATGTAAGAAAGATTGAGGTATATCTAGATCTTAACTAACTTATATAATGAAAAGTTGCTATAAAGTTCAAAAACTTTTAAAATTTAGTTAAATGAAAGCTATATATGTTGAGTTTAAAAAATAACTTATTGAGAAAAAGAGGGGCGTTTAACATATATCTTTAACAATTCAAAAATAAATTAATAATATTTATAAAAAGGA
>JAJYOQ010000055.1 GCA_021796135.1 Bacteroidota bacterium | reverse complement strand
TCCGATCTTTTTTTCATTGATTTCGGCTAATGGTTTTTTTTCAGATTTTAATTTTTCAAATTCATCTTCATATTTTTCTTTTCTATCTAACCATAAACAAGTTTGGTAAAACAAGGAACGACTTGCTTCAATGTTAACCTTCATCTCAATTAACATATTTGAAATAACTGGAAGTTGAACTATCGGCTTGCCAAACTGTTCTCTTGCTTTTGCATATTTTAATGCCTCTTCAAAAGCAGCTTGAGATATACCCAAAGATTGAGCACCAATACCGACACGTGCACGGTTCATTAAATAAATTACGTATTTTAATAATCCAAATCTTCTTTGCCCAACAAGTTTTGCAGGTGTATCGTTGAATTGAAGTTCGCAAGTCGGACTTCCATGGATTCCCAATTTATGTTCAATTCTTCTTACTTTTACTGTTTCATCTCCATAACAAGAAAACATACTAAGACCACGAGCATCTTTAGTTCCAGGTTCTGTTCTCGCTAAAACTAATAAAACGTCTCCGTTCCCATTGGTAATGAACCTTTTCACACCTCTTAGGAACCAGTTTCCGTTTTCATCCTGATATGCAGTCAGTTTTACCGCTTGAAGATCAGATCCGGCATCTGGTTCTGTTAATGCCATTGCTCCGGTATATTTGCCGGAAGCAAAATGGGGAAGGTATTCAGCTTTTAAATTTTCGTCAGCAAATTGTGCAATAGTCTTTCCAATATCCTGCAATCCAAAAATATTCATTAAAGATGCATCAGCTCTGGATATCATTTCTACTGCCATCATATAAATTGTTGTCGGGAAATTTAATCCACCATATTCTCGGGGAAGAATCATTCCCATCAATTCAGCCTTAGAAAGTAAATCTATAGATTCTTTCGTACCTTTTGCATAAGTAACCTTTCCGTTTTCAAAAGATGCTCCTATTTCATCTACTGAAGATGCTCTAGGTGCAATAAAATTCCCGGAAATATCTCCGACTACTTCTAATATTCTCTTGTAATTCTGAATTGCATCTTCATAATTAATGGGAGCAAATGAAAATTTTTCCGATTGGTTGTATCCTGATTCTGTTAGATCAACGATTTCTTTCAAATCGAGACGATCAAAATGATATATTAAATCTGAGTTTTCTGTGAAAAAGTTTGGCATAATCTATCTCAATTTTTGCTTAAATAAATTTATGAAAGTAGGAATAATTTGTGCTGCATCTCCGACAATTCCATAATGTGCTATACTGAATATTGGCGCATCAGGATCGCTATTGATAGCAATAATTTTATTTGACTCCTGCATACCCGCTCTATGCTGAATTGCTCCTGAAATTCCTGCTGCAATATATAATTTTGGACGTACAGTAACTCCGGTTTGACCGACTTGTCGATCGGGAGTTACAAATCCTGCATCAACTGCAGCACGACTTCCCGCTACTTCACCGCCTATTGTATCTGCAAGCTCTTGTATAAGCTTAAAATTTGCTTTATTACCTAATCCATAGCCGCCTGCAACAATAATCGGAGCGCTTTTTAGATTGACTTTATTTTCTTCCCTGTGTTGTTCAATAATTTTAACAACGTTTTCCCAATCAGCCGGTTTATAAGATATATTAGTAATTTTACCTTTTACTGGGGAATCCAGAGGTTCAAGCCGCATAACACCCTCACGAACAGTTGCCATTTGAATATCAACATCCGGTGTAATAATTGTTGCTATAATATTTCCCCCGAAAGCAGGTCGGATTTGAAGTAAAAGGTTTTTATATTCATTTCGGAGATACTTTACGTCTGCAATTTGCAAGTCAGTACAGTCAGCTGTTAAACCGCATTTATTATAAGATGCTACACGTGGAGCTAAATCCCTGCCTATTATTGTTGCTCCAAACAATACTACACCCGGACGATATTTTTCAACTAGCTCACTTAAGATTCTTCCGTAAGGCAATGTTTTATAATGATTTAAGTCAGGATGATCAACCAGTAGTACCTCAGCTACCCCAAAAAGGAAAGTTTCTTCTGCTATTTTTTCAACATTATTTCCGATAACGACTGCCTTTAGCTGACCTTTCAATTCTATTGCAAGCTTTCTACCCTTTGAAAGAAGCTCAAGACTTACATCAGCCGGTATGCCGTTACGCTGCTCAATAAATACCCAAACATCATTATTTCTTTTTATCATATATTATTATCCGAAAATGTGATCTTCCATTAATTTATCGATTAAATAACTTATCCCTTGTTTAGTAGGTTCGATATGTTCATGCTTATTGCCTTTTAATACAACAGACTCTATTTTGTGTACTTTAGTCGGAGATCCTGCAACTCCGCAGCGTTCAACTTCTAATTTCAGGTCATCCATAGTCAAGGTATTTATATACATGTGTTTAGACATATATTCATATTTAAGTTGATCTATATAAAGTAAGGAATTTCCTTCCGTTAACTTTTCTAATTCTAGTAAAGTTTTGGCATTTTTATATGCCATTACGCGCTTAGCTTTATATGGACGAGGGAAAACCGCATCTTTCAATACAGTTATTAGACACGGAAGGGAAGTATCAAGGATTTCATATCCTCCTTCTATTTTCTTTTTGATTATAGCATGCCTATCTTTTATATCAATTATTTCCATAGCATAGGTTATTTGAGGTAAGCCCAACTTCTCCGCTGTCTGAGGTCCTACTTGTGCAGTATCTCCGTCAATTGCTTGTCTGCCGGCAAAAAGAAAATCATAATTGCCTATTTTTTTGATAGCTTCAGAAAGTACATAGGAAGTAGCTAAGGTATCAGCCCCTGCAAATTTCCTATCGCTAATTAAATATGCATCATCAGCGCCCATAAATAAACATTCACGCAGCACATCCGAAGCTCTTGGAGGACCCATGGTTATTGCACTTACAGTCCCGCCATAGACATCCTGTATTTGGAGTGCCATTTCAAGTGCAGCACGGTCTTCGTGATTAAATATCGCTGGTAGTAATGCTCTATTTACCGTACCGTCTTCTTTCATTACTTGACCTGATATATTTGCGGTATCAGGTACTTGTTTTACTAATACAATACTATGGTAACCCATAATTCCTCATTTTTATAAATTGCTTCTAAAATCAAAAATTATGCCTCATAGCAACATTAAATATTATTCTATTTTTGCTGAATTTTGTTTGTAAAGCAATATTATTTTTTGATTTTAATAAAAATATCTCGTTATTAAGAAAAAAATATAATTGAAATAAGATAATAGTAAGAATTCTAAAATATCTAAATTCCCATTTTTTCTCTTATATCTTTAGGAATTGCATCTTTATTAACAAGTATTGCTATAGTTCTTAATTTCACAAACGGCACTGAAAGATACCAATATCCGTCATATTTCTTATCTTTCGTACCCCAAGAATTTTTCGTATAATAAAATATTGAGCCGGTTTGATCTTTTGCCATACCAGTAATATGCATTAAATGGTCATCAGTGGTAGAATAGTCATCAAATGCTTTTTGTCTAATCTGCTGTGTTATATCCTGTTCTTTCTCAGGACCTGTTTTCGAAGTATCGCCCGCTATAGGGACTACAGCATATCCTAATTTTCTGTAAAAATTATTTTTTCCAACTGCGCCATCCCAAGCAACTGAAAAGCCATTTTTAATTGCATGATTCATAATATCCAATAATTCATTTAATGGCACGTTATAATATTCTCCTTCAGCCCAGTTATCGGGAACTTCAAGAACAAATTTTTTATAAAATGGATGATGCGTAAATGAAGTTATTTCGACATAATCTTTTGTATTAATTCCGAGGCTTTCTCCGAAAGTTTTCGGAGTATATTCTTTACCCTTATATTCAAATTTCTCAGGAACCTTACCTAGGTAAATATCGCAAATTGCATTAACTATATCTTCATAGTGAGGTGTAATTTTATTCCGTTCGACTATTGTTTGAAGCACAGATTTAAGTACCGCATCCATTTCTGTATTATCGTAAAGAGTATCTCCGGGTTCCAGTCCCGGGTAAACTGAGTCGGGAACAGCTCCATATTTATCAAGAATCATTAAGACATCATGTGCCTGACCGCCTTCACCGAATTGATATTTACCGTGGTATCTTACAAATCGTTCTGCTTTCAGCGGATAAGTATATCTAACATTAAACATTTCTGATAAATTATAATTACCTTTACCCATTCGCATTAATTCGCTTTCAAGAAATGACTGCGTTGCAAAATCCCAGCAAGTACCTGTATTAGCCTGGTTTTTAACTGAAGTTGCACCGGTTTCATAAAGCATCGTAAACGTATGCCTATCTTTAGAATCATCTTTTTTGAGGCTGTCTTGAGCGAATCCCTTATAAATAAAAAGGAATAATAATAGAAAAGAATAATAAATTACCCTGTATTTCATTTCCGTCCCTTCTAAAAAGTAAAAAAATAATTTATAAACTTAAACTAAGAAATTATTTGGATAAAATAACTAATGTTGTAAAAAAAAGCTTGATTTGATATATTTGACTTAATGAAAAATTACCTAAAAAACCCCCGTATAAAAAAAATAGTATATTTTTTTTCTGGCTTCATAATATTCATATTATTAATGAATTATATTGTAATGCCTTGGTATGTCCATTCACCGGAAAAACCAGTTCCTAAAGTAGTTGGGCTAAAAGCGAGTGATGCAGAAAATATTTTAAAAGATGCCGACTTATCTCCTATATTAGGCGATACAACCTATGATGAAAAGTATCCCCGCGGTAGTGTGATTTACCAACGTCCGAATGCAGGCGAAATTGTAAAAGTTGGCAGACGAATTTATTTATTCATAAGCGGAGGTGAACCCTCTGTAGCTGTTCCGGTTTTAACCGGAAAATCTATTCGTGATGCAATGTTTTCCTTAGAAAGAATCGGACTAAATCTTGGAAAAATTGACTCTGTATCTTCAAACAGTCCTGAAGAAATGATAATAAGTCAACAATATTCTCCCGGCACCCCGCTTAAAAAGGGAGATTATGTAGGAATATCTATCAGTATTGGGCAAATAAATAGTGGAGTAACCATTCCAAATCTTATCGGTAAATCTTTTATGGAAGCTGAAAAAGTTTTGGCTGACAGCTTGCTTAAAGTCGGGAAGATAAATTATCAATCTTCAGAATCATTACTTCCCAACACGGTTCTAGACCAATATCCAAGTGCCGGTAATAAAGTTGCACAAGGCTCTAATGTTGATTTATTTGTTACAAAATCAGTTAATACAAATCAAGTTCATTAAAAGGAAAAGAATATGGCAATTTTAGCTCCGTCGATATTAGCCGCTGATTTATCAAATCTAGCACAGCAAATTCGAATGGCTGAATTAGGTGGTGCAGATTGGATTCATTGCGATATAATGGATGGACATTTTGTACCAAATATTACTTTCGGACCGGTTATTGTCGAATCAGCTAGAAAAGCTACCAAATTGCCGTTAGATGTCCATCTAATGATTGAGAATGCAGATTATTACATTGAAGATTTTGTTAATGCCGGTGCTAATTATATTACTATCCATCAAGAAGCTGTTATCCATCTAAATAGAACGATAATGAAAATTAAAGAATTAGGAGTTAAAGCCGGAGTTGCAATTAACCCATCAACACCCATAGAATTGCTGAAAGATGTTGCTGGTTTAATTGATATGATTTTAATAATGTCAGTCAATCCCGGATTTGGAGGGCAGTCATTTATTCCTAATTCATTAAAAAAGGTAAAGGACGCAGCTTTATTAAGAGAACATATTGGTGCAAATTTTTTAATTGAAATTGACGGCGGTATTGATAATAAAACAGCAGGACCATCGCTTAACTCAGGTGTTGATGTATTCGTTGCAGGCTCTTCAATATTTAGAAATGACAATATTTCGGCTGCATGTACTGAACTAAAAAATATAATCAACTCAAGCAGCACAAAATAAGATACATATTCAATTTATTTAACTAGATAGAAAAATTTAAAAATGGAAATTCAGCTTATTAATTTTTCTTCACAAAATGTCTTTAATAAATTTAGCAGCAGATATAATATATATAAGGATGAATACCAGCCAGGAATATTTGCTATCGAAATAAGGCATATTTCCTTAAAGCTTTCTTCTATGGTAAAAGATATTACTAATTCAGCAAAAGAATTTTGCTATACTTCAAACTTGTTAAACGGTGAAATTGATTTATTATTGATCGGATCTCTTAATGATCTTAAGAAATTGACAAAAAATATATTATCAAAAGGAAATGAAGATTTAGGTCACAAAATATTCACTCCGATTAATAACTACGAAAAATATAATTATATAAGATATAAGATCGGGAATAAAGAATTTAACTTTCAATATCCTTATTTGATGGGTATATTAAATGTTACTCCGGATTCATTCTCTGACGGCGGACTTTACCTTAATGAAGAAGATGCTGTTCATCATGCAATTGAAATGATAGATAACGGAGCAGATATAATCGATATCGGGGCAGAATCAACTCGTCCAGGATCGGATAGTGTATCAACTAATGAAGAATTGAAAAGATTACTTCCCGTAATAAAAAATATTTTAATTCAGCGAAAAGAAGCAATTATCTCGGTTGATACTACCAAAGGAATAGTAGCTGAAAAAGCTCTGGAATCAGGTGCAAAAATAATTAATGATATTAGCGGTCTGACTTTTGATCCTGCCATTATTGATGTTGTTAAGAAATATGACGCGGCTTTAGTTATAATGCATATTAAAGGTACACCTAAAAATATGCAGGTTAATCCTAAATATGATGATGTAATTGAAGAAGTCTATGATTTCTTAGCTGATAAAGTTTTATTAGCTAAAAGAAAAGGTGTAGAAAAGATATTCATCGACCCCGGAATCGGATTCGGTAAAAGACTTGAAGATAATATAAACTTAATTAATAGATTAGAAGATTTTAAATGTATTGGTATGCCAATTCTAATAGGTGTATCACGAAAATCTTTTTTAGGGAATATAATAAATGCCGATGTTAATTCCAGAGATACTGCTACCTCAATTGTTGAAACCGTAGCAATTAAGAACGGAGCTAAAGTTATAAGAACTCATAATACAGGAAATGGTATTCAGGTAAACAAAATAATGAACTTTTTAAATTGAAATATGTTTGATCTATTTAAAATAGGATTTTTGAGCGTAACCTTTACTGATTTGATTGATATCTTTCTTGTCACATTTATAGTTTATAAACTTTATTCACTTCTAAGGCAAACAATTGCTGCTCAGATTTTTGTGGGATTGATGGTAATTCTTTTCCTTTCATTCATTTCACAAGCAATCAATCTAAAAGTCCTAAACTGGCTCCTTAGATTGGTGACAGATATTTGGGTAATTGCATTCGTTATTTTATTTCAACCCGAAATAAGAAAATTACTTGTTATTGTCGCCAGGAATCCATTTTTTAAATTATTTGCGAAATCAGAATCTTCTGAATCAGCTTCAATAATTACTGAAGCCGCGTTTGAACTATCTCAACGCCAACATGGGGCATTAATGGTTATCGTCAAATCGACCGGAATAAGAGGATATGCGGAGACCGGAGAAATAATGAACGCACAGTTAAGTGCATCATTATTAGAGACTATTTTTTTCCCCAGATCGCCGATGCATGATGGTGCAGTGATAATTAACGGAAATATAATTGAAGCATCAAGATGCACATTACCGCTTTCTCCGATAACTCAAATTAAAGGTGAAAATCTTGGAATGCGCCATCGTGCAGGATTAGGAATATCTGAACAAGCAGATGTTGTTAGTGTTATTGTTTCGGAAGAAACCGGAGGAATCTCCATTGCTGAGGACGGTCAGCTTTATAAAGGACTTTCAAAAGAAACTTTAAAAAATAAATTGTCGAAAGCATTTAAAATTCCGACATCAAGAGGCTGGAGAAGAGTATTTGAACAATTCTTTAAACCAAAATAGAACTTGTGCTATAATTCCATTTTATAATGAAAATGAACATCTTCCAGGAATTATAAACGATACACTTCCTTTTGTAGATAAAATTATTGCTGTAAATGACGGTTCAACTGATAACTCTGCATTTCTAATTCCTGAAAGTAAAGAAATACAAATTATCTCTTATCCGGTTAATAAAGGAAAGGGATTTGCACTAAATTTAGGTTTTATGGAATCTATAAAATCCGGATATGGATATACAGTTACTCTTGATGCAGATTATCAACACAATCCGGCATATATTCCTAGTCTGCTTAAAGAGCTTGATAACTCCGATATTGTCATTGGTAACAGACTTAATAAATTAAATAGAATGCCAATTCACAGAATTATGAGCAATAAGCTAACTTCATTTTTATTAAGTATAAAAACTAAAACAAAAATTATTGATAGCCAATGTGGATTCAGAGCCTACAAAACAAGCATCCTGGAATCAATTCTTCCTTCTTACGCCGGATTTGAAGCAGAAAGCGAAATTATTCTAAATGCCGCAAATAATAATTTGAAGATATCTTTTGTATATGTACCGACAATATATAATAATGAAAAAAGTAAAATGAGGTCTTTCCAGGCTATCAAGGGTTTTATCAAAGTATTATTTAAATAAAATGTCTAAGAAATTGAAAATAAATGGTCTTTCAACCCATTCTTCACTAAGCGAAGCAGCAAATGTTATCTTGAAACTGCGTTTAACTAATTTAATTTCTGATATTAATAAGTATTTTATAGAGAGTACTCCGGAAAATCTTCATCGCATCAGAATTTCTCTTCGACGTTTAAGATATAATCTTGAAAGCTTCTTTATATGTTTTGAAACTGAAAAATATTTAGTCTTCTATAAAGAAATTGAAAAATTGCAGGATTTGACTGGCGAACTAAGAGATCTAGATGTTTTAATTGATAATATTGAGAATAATTTCGGTAAAAATGAAAAATTTAATTTTTTTAAAATTAAGATAGAAAATAAGAGAGAAAAGATTTTAGAAAACCTAAATTTAACCTTAATGGAATTTTTGCATAGTAAATGTTTAAAAGAATTTAAAAAATTATTTAATAGGTGATCCTATGAAACTTAAATATTTTTCACACTCTGCATTCCAAATAACAGCAAATAATGGAAAAACAATCTTAATTGATCCTTTTTTCGACGGTAACCCTACATCACCCGTAAAATCCGAAAATGTTTTTGCTGACTTTATAATTCTTACTCACGCGCATGGCGATCATATAGGGGATACGTTTAAAATTGCTAAACGTTGTGATTCTACTATAATTTGTGTCAATGAACTCGCGAATTATATACAATCAAAAGGATTTAAGGCACATAATATGCATATTGGGGGTTCCCATAATTTTGAGTTTGGCAGGGTAAAATTTACGATTGCTCATCATGGGTCTGTTACACCGGATGGCGTATATGGCGGAGAAGCTGCTGGAGTAATTGTATCTGTTGACGGCAAAAATATCTACCATACCGGAGATACCGGATTATTTTATGATATGAAGTTAATAGGTGAAATTAATTCAATTGATTTCATGCTTTTGCCGATCGGCGATAATTTTACTATGGGTATTGATGATGCTGTTATGGCAGTTGATTTTGTCAATCCAAAGTTCTCAGTGCCAATGCATTTTGATACATTTCCTCTTATAACTGCGGATCCTAATTTATTTAAGTCTAAAGTTGAAGGAAAAGGCAAAAAATGTATAATATTAAAATATGGTGAAGAGATTTCGCTATAAGATACAAAGAAGGTTAGTTTTTATTTTTATAAAAATAAATAAAACCTTATCTTAGAATAGTTATAATAAAAAGATTAATATTAGGATTTAATGGGAAAAATTATTTCGGTTGCTAATCAGAAGGGAGGCGTAGGGAAAACTACGACTTCAATAAATTTATCTTCTTCTTTGGCTGCTGCAGAAAAAAAGACTCTTTTGATAGATACAGATCCTCAATCAAATTCTTCATCTGGATTGAATGTAACCAACCATTCTCCTTCCATCTATGAAGTTTTAATTGGTCAGGAAAGTGCAAAAGATGTAATAATTAATAGCTTCATGCCGTATCTGGATATTCTCCCGGCTAACATTAACCTGGTCGGTGCAGAAATCGAGATGGTTGATTTACCATCAAGAGAACAGCTAATGAGAAAAGCGCTTGCCGGTATTCGTGATAATTACGAGTTCATTATCATCGATTGTCCTCCTTCATTAGGATTATTAACACTTAATTCACTTTCTGCATCGGATTCCGTCTTAATTCCGGTACAATGTGAATATTTTGCTTTAGAAGGTCTTGGACAGTTATTAAATACTATCAATATTGTAAAACAGCATTTTAATAAAGATCTGACCATTGAAGGTGTTCTTCTTACAATGTTTGATGTAAGATTGAGGCTTTCGCAACAGGTTGCTGATGAAGTTAGAAAATATTTTGGGGATAAAGTATATAAAACCGTTATTCACAGAAATGTAAGAATATCAGAAGCCCCAAGTTACGGCAAACCGGTTATATTGTATGATGCAGTCTCCTCAGGATCAAAAAATTATATTTCTTTAGCATCGGAATTATTAGAACAAAATAAAATTAAACAAAATAAGCATTGATGAACAAAGTGAAATCGAGTTTGGGAAGGGGATTGGATGCTCTCATTAATCAGAAAAACTTTGATGAAAGTAATCCAGTTTCAAAATATACAGATATTAAATCGGATGACGGTAAATCTGAAGATATTCTAGCAAGAATTCCTGTAAATTTTATTTCTCCTAATCCATTCCAGCCTAGAATTAACTTTGATTCCGATGCTATGGAAGAATTAAAAAAATCTATTCTATCAATAGGGCTTATTCAGCCAATAACAGTTAGAAGATTTGAAAATAAATATGAACTGATTTCAGGCGAAAGAAGATTAAAAGCGTGCAAAGATATCGGGTTAAAAGATATTCCCGCTTATGTTATAAAAGTTGACTCAAATGAAGCTATGTTAGCAATGGCTTTAATTGAAAATATTCAAAGAGAAAAATTAAATCCTATAGAAATTAGCCTGGCTTACAAGCGATTGATGGATGAATGTTATTTGACACAGGAGCAAATTGCCGATAAAGTAGGCAAGGATAGAACGACAATTGCCAATATGATTAGACTACTTAAATTGCCTGAAGAAATTAAAGATAGTATTGCAAAGGAAGAAATCTCCTCCGGTCATGCAAGAGCCTTGATTAATGTCCCCAATGAAGAAATGCAACTTGAAATTCTTCATAAAATAAAAAAAGATGGCTTATCTGTTAGAAAGGTTGAACAGATTGTTAAAGATTATATTAACCATCCAAAAACTTCTGTTAAAAATAAAATTTCTTTTCCGGTGAATTCAAAGTTAGCTTCTGCAAATTTGAATGATTTTGAAGATAAATTAAGGAAAATATTTGGGACTAAAGTTTCATGCAAACAAAAGCAGGACGGCTCAGGTGAAATCAATATTGAATTTTATTCCTATGATGAACTAGAAAGATTATTTGAACTTTTTGAAATCATTGACAAATCATATAATTAAAATCTCCATAATTATTATTCTGTTTGCTGCAACTTATTATGCGCAAGATTCTAAATTAACGACACCTGGAAATATTCCTACTGATTCAGTATTTGTAATGAAAAAATCGCCCTGGGGTGCTGTTCTTCGCAGCGCTATTTTACCAGGATGGGGACAGTTTTACAATGAATCATATTTAAAAATTCCCATTATTTGGGGTCTTGCTGCATGGTTTATATATAATTGGAACTTGAATAATAATTATTACAAAACCTACAAAAGTCTTGCGATGCAGGACTATAATTATTATTATAAAAATAGAGATTTTTACCACGATCAGCGGGATTTATTCACTATATATATGGGAATTACATATTTTCTCAATTTAGTAGACGCTTATGTCGATGCCCAATTATTTGATTTTTCTTTTAGCCAAAATAATTCGACAGGGCAGCCAATGCTTAATTTGCGAGTTAAGTTTTAATGAAAAATTCTGTTATTTGTAAAAACTGCGGTACTAAAAATCCTTTGTATCAGCTTATTTGCAGTAATTGCAATTTTTATATGAGAGAAAGAATCTTTAATATTGATTTGTGGCAAGTTTTAGGATTACTTATTGAAAATCCCTCTGAAGCATTTAAACGTATTGTCAATGCTGAACATAAAAACTTTATTTTTCTTATATCCTTTTTAGTAGCGGGAAAATTATTAATAGACTCTACCTTCATTGCTTTAGCAATTAACAAGGAAGATATCTTTTTAACAGGATTAATAATAAAGTATTTTGTTATACTAGTATCCCTGCTTTTATTGCTCCTTTTATTTTCTTTTACGCTAAAAATGGTAAATAGATTTTTCCAATTTGAAACAAGGACAAAAGATAATTTTGCATTATTGGTCTATTCTTTAGTTCCTCATGTTTTTGGCTTATTGGTTATCTTCGTAATTGAAATTATTGTATTCGGAGGAGACTTATTTTCAAACAATCCATCCCCCTTCAGCTTGAAAGAATTCCTAGCTTATGCACTTCTTAGTTTTGAATTTCTGTTAATTTTATGGAGTATTTTTATAAGTATCGTTTCATTTTATTTCCAGACAAAAAGCAAAATTTATTCACTGCTGGTGGGTATAACCTTTAATTTCTTTTTATACGGATGTTTATATTTTGGTTCAAAATTTCTATTCGGTTAATAAGATTCCTCCATTAAGTAATTTACAATAGCCCCATATCGGATTCCCTTAGCACTTACTTTAACTTGCTTAAGCCTTAATATTCTCATTAGAGTATAAAGGATTATTGTCCCGCATAATAAAATATCTTCACGCCCTTTTACAATTGCATTATATTTAGTCAGTATTTGTGATGACCTGAGCGAAGATAATTCTTTAACAAATAAACCGATCTCCTCATATGAAAGGGAAGAGCCTTCAATTTGATTTTCGTCATAAACACTTAAATTTTGTTTTAGACATGCCAATGTTGTGGGAGTTCCTGCAATAGCCAAAATATTGTTGGCTTTAATTTCATTTGATTTTAATGGGATAAAAATTTTTTCAAGCTCATTTATAAATTTATCAATTTCTTCAGCAATAGGAGGATCGTGATGAAAAAAACTTTCTGTACCACTTACAACTCCGGCTTGATAACTTTCTCTTGATAATATTTGATTCCCATTTCCCAAAACTAACTCAGTGCTTCCGCCTCCGATATCGATAACAAGATTTATATCGTTTACAGTCCAATCGCTTACAGCACCTAAATATGACAATTTTGCCTCATCTTTCCCGCTAATTATATTAACTTTAAAATTGTACTTTCTATATATTTCATCCGCAATAGTTTTACCATTAGATGATATTCTGAAAGCATTAGTTGCAGTAGCTAATACTTTTTCACATTTATACCTGGTAATTATATCTGAATATTCATCTAGAACATTAAACAATAGTCCAGCTTGAGTTAAATTAATTTCTCCTCCGGGTGTCAGTCCTTTACCTATTCTCGGAATACGATATTCATTTAAAATCGGTGTTATCTTTTTACCTCCATTAACAACTTCTGCAATTATTAAAAGAATTGTATTCGTTCCTATATCAATTGAAGCAATATTCATATTTTTTTTTTATTTTAATTTATATAAAAAAAAAGAACTATGAAAAAATTAAATCTAATATCAAAAATATTTCTTTTATTGTCTGTTATTTCCGGAATTTTCTGGATTGGTTCATATTCTATGAGATTAGTATTAGCTTACCAAATTTTTGAAGGGATTGATTTTACTCTTAGGCACTATATTAATTCCCAAAATTTAAATGGTATCTTTATAGTATTAAATTCTGATATCTTAATGACCGACATCTTATATGCAGTATTTGTCATTACCAGTATCTTTTTTGTTATAACTTCAAAATTAAGCTTAAAGTTAAATGGTTGGTTATTTATTATAACCCTAATAATTATAATAACTTTACCATTAGAAATTTATCTAATTTCTATTGATTATAAAATTTATTCTTTCGTCAGTCCGAATTCGATTTTTGACAACTCACAAGTTCTAAACCTGTATATTAAGCGACTGAAAATATTTAGTAGTTTCCCCGTAATAGA
>JAJYOQ010000528.1 GCA_021796135.1 Bacteroidota bacterium | reverse complement strand
CACCGATGCACCACTTCATCTGCCATCTTGCCGGAATAGATCACTCAGTAATTAAGGAGATATTTAACTTTCTAAATTCCGAAGCAAAAAACGTTGTTGCCATAGTACCATTTGAAAAGAAATTCGGCAGCTTTAATCTTAAGATAAAAGCCAATTTTATTAAAGACAACTATACGGAAGTCAGAAATATTTTTATCGTCAACTGGGTAAACAAGGAATGTGCCGGGTTTTTTATAACACAAAATTTTGATAAATATGAAAGTCAGCTATATGCAATGCTGGAAAAAATCCGTTACTATTTTAAGAAACTGCCCTGCAACCACAAACGGATAGTTAACTTTCCCGTTAATGACCCGGATTATTTTGAAGAGTTGGCACATCTGATAATTCCCAGGGGAAAGGAAAACGATCCGCGATTTTTATCGACATGTAAAGCAATAATTTTAGTCCTTTTTGAGTACGGTGAATTTGGGAGGAGAACACCGGATGAACCGGCGACATTGTTCACGAAATATGAAGATGGGCAGTTACCTCTACGGGATTGATTTTAACATTCGGTTCCATAAATTTACACATACACTTCTAATTTACGGCAGCATTTTCCATTTGCTGCCGTTTTATAGATTATGATAGATTTAGAATCAATAACACTAGATTGGATTAACAAGGTTTCAAAAGAAAATCGCAACGTTGATAAGATACTTGTTGAAAAAGTAATTCGCGCATTACTGTTGGTAGAGGGCTTAGTAAAACTTAAGCTAAAATTTGTGTTTAAAGGAGGTACCGCTTTAATGCTGCTATTAAATTCCACAAAAAGGCTTTCCATCGATATTGATATCATTTTGCCCGGGTCGCCGGAAAATCTTTGATGATATTTTAAAAGATCAATTACTTAGATGAATTGTTAACTCAAATTAGCGGTGTTATTTCTTCTGAGAAGTCTAAAGAACTTATTCTTAAAAAACTGAATTATCTAAATGATTAAAACAATTTGCATAGCACCTAATTTATTTATCAATAATGGGTTGCCGTTATATTGTAAATTATGCATATTATAGTAGCGATAATTTACAAGTAATGAAAAATGAATAACTTAGATCAAATATTACTTCCTTATAATCCCTGGTGGACTAATAAAGAATCTGCTTTTCCCAGCGTTCCTTCTTTCAAAAGACCGTTGTATTATACTCTAATTGAAGATCTGAACACTATTCCCCAAATCCTTTCCATTACAGGTCCCCGTAGAATCGGGAAATCCACTCTTCTTCAACAGATAATTCAAAAGTTAATTGATGACGGAATTGACCCAAAACATTTAATCTACTATTCGTTTGATGACCCGGCTCTTATTTCGAGCAAGATGAATCTTGATAATCTTATTGATTACCTTTTCAAAACAGTCTCAAATAAAAAAAGTGAAGGCGTAACATATCTATTTCTTGATGAGATACAACGTCTGGAACGGTGGGAACTTTACCTTAAGAAATATTACGATCTCAAATTTCCGGCTAAAGTTATTATCTCCGGCTCGGCTTCTTCACCTATTTTTAAGAAGACAAGGGAAAGTTTACTCGGCAGAGTGAAAGATTATCATTTGCTTCCTTTTTCGTTTCGTGAATTCGCTCTTTATTCATTTCAGAATAAACCAACTTTCCTTTCGGAAATTAATTCGCTGTACGAACAAGGAAAAACGATCCAGGGAATGATTACCGGCGATCCCCAAATTTCTACAGAGACAGTTTCTCTAAGCGACCTTTCTCATGAATTAAAATTGGAACTTGATACACTTCTCAACCGCTATTTTCTTGAAGGAGGTTTTCCTGAAGTGTGGAATCTTCCAACCTGGGTTTCCAAACAAGAATATCTTTACGATAACCAGGTTAAAAAAGTAATTTACGAAGATTTAATTCTTGCCGCCGAGTTTCGCAAACCGGAGCTGCTAAAACGATTTTATATTTCACTGCTTGAAATGCCGGGACGCGAAATTGCCGTTCAATCAATTTCTCAAGAAACCGATGTGAAATCTGCGCAGATTGATAAATATATCCCTTTGCTTGAGATGACCGATCTGGTTTATAAAATTTCTAAGTTCCGCTCCGGTGCTTTGCGCGTACGTAAGGGGATGATGAAGTTTTATCTCGTCGATCTTGCCCTCCGGAACGCGGTTCTTAGATTAACGGATACCTTGTTGAAGGATGAGACTATGCTTGGCTTGTACGCCGAAAACCTCGTCTTTCTTGCACTCAAAAAATGGTGCGGTACTATACAAATGGATTATTACCGGGAGCGCAACGGCGAAGTTGATTTTGTTATTCATATTGCACCCAACCGCTATTTACCCGTGGAAGTTAAATACCGGAATAAAATTGAAAAGAGTTATCTCTCCGGTATTCTAAGTTTTGTTAAACAGTACCCAAATTCTGCTCAGTCAATAGTGGTTTCTAAACAATGGGCGGATTATGGTCCAAAAGAAAATATCTTCTATATCCCGCTGCCAATTTTTCTTTTATTGTTTGATTAGTACGGCTTATATACTAAAAAATTAATTGGTTTTCGGAAAGAGGGTTTGTTTAAAGACTTATAATTTTATTATAATTGCATATGCAAAATGAAATAACAAACAGAGAAAGAGAAGCACTAAAGCAAATACATCGTTCACTACGATGAGTGGCACCCAGAGCAACGCTAGTATTAGAAAGACAGCGCCAAGTGTTATTGCCCCGAGCCGCACAGTTCTCTGCCATTGAATTGCTATGCCTCCGAGGAGTTCGATCACACCGACAATATATGCTAAAATCTCGCCGTGAAGAATATTTTCAAGCGCGGGGAGCTGATACCAGTTGTTTAGGTCGTGCCCGACCAAAGTTATGACTCCGAAAGCAATAGCTCCCAATCCGAATACATGTCGACCAAGACTGCGTTTCATAAACTTATCCTAAATTTATAATTACACTAAAAAAAATCGACTTGTCCGCCTGCCGGCAGGCAGGAATGACAGAAACAACTTTCTCAATTCTACAGTGCTAATAACCCTTCTTTGCCTTTTCTTTACTCTCAAAAAAAATAACCATGCAAACATTATTAAAAATATTTTCCTCCGTGGCACGGACTATCAGTCTGTGCATTTCCGATGATAAAGGAAATCTAAGTTCTGCAAGAATCGCAATGCTTATTATCGTCCTTTGGTTTATTGCTGATTGGCTGCTTGAATTTCACTCAAAAGGAATCTACACTCTTACGTGGGAGAAGCTAACGCTGGTTACTTCAGCCTTCGGATTAAAAGCAGTTCAAAAATTCAAGGAGAGTAACTAATGCTTATTGTCAACTTCCCATTGTCTACTGACTTTCTTTCTGCCA
>JAJYOQ010000527.1 GCA_021796135.1 Bacteroidota bacterium | reverse complement strand
GATGTAATTATGATCACCGGTGCTATCACCAAGAGGACCATGGCAATCTTCACAACCGACATTTTTTGTACGATTAAAACCTGCTAAATTAGTTATTGAATAACCTGCTTTTGAAGTATCCGCTTTTACGAATTCGTCTGCTCCACCGTTAGTAATTGTAGTATCCCAACCAGTGGTATGACAAGGTAAGCAAGAAAATTTTAGGAATGTTTTATTAGAATCATAGGCCCAGGAATGTTTAGTCTGTGACCAGCTATCGTAATACGGAGTTTTATCAGCAATTCCGCTTGATGAGTGGCAAGAAGCACATGCAGAACCTTGAGGATCAGCCGGAGTTCCGGCTCCAAGATAAAAATCTTGACTAAAGCTTAAATTTGACGCTACTATTAGCGCAAACAATATTGTAATAATTTTTAGTTTCATTTCGACCCCGAAATAATTTATATTTTTTGTAAATTCATCATTTTGATGACTTCCTTATTTGATCAAAAAGCAAACCAAAAATCTTGATGTAAAATTCATCAAAAAACAAATTTATATTTCCAAACGTGAGAAAATGATATAACCATTCTCTATCAAGAGAAAAATCTATTTTTATAAATCAAGGTTATTTGAAATCGATGACTATTTTAGGTATATATGGCAGGACGAAAGATTATTTCCCAAATTTGTATCTTCTTAATAGCAGTGAATTAGTTACAACACTTACAGAACTAAATGCCATCGCAGCAGCAGCGTAAATTGGATTGAGAAATCCTAGAGCAGCTATCGGGATGCCGATTAGATTATAAATAAATGCCCAAAATAAATTCTGCTTAATTGTTAGGATTGTTTTGTGAGATAATTTAATTGCACGAACTACTCCCATTAAATCACCGTTAATAAGTGTAATCCCGGAAGCTTCGATCGCTATATCTGTTCCTGTCCCGATTGCTATTCCGACATTAGCCTGAGCAAGGGCAGGGGAATCATTTATTCCGTCACCGACCATTGCAATTATTTCCCCGCTTTTTTGTAATTGTATAATATGTTTTGTCTTATCTGCCGGAAATGCTCCTGCTATTACTTTTTCAATTCCCGATTGTATGCCTATTGCTTTAGCAGTTTTTTCATTATCACCGGTGATCATAATTACATCAATTGACATTTCCTTTAATTTCTTAATAGCTTCAATTGAAGTCGGTCGAATTGTATCAGCCACAGCAATAACCCCGGCTAAATTTCTATCTAAAGAAATAAAAATAGGCGTCTTTCCATCATTAGAAATATTTTCGGAAATGTGTTCCGCCTCATCAATATTTACATTATTTTCTTTCATTAATGTAGAATTTCCGACTAATATTTGATGAGATTGCGCCATTCCTTTTAAACCATAACCGGTCAATGATGAAAATGATTCTATAGGGATAAATTTAATTTCTTTGACTTTTGCATAATCTACAATAGCTTGACCTAATGGATGCTCTGACTTATTTTCAATTGAAGAAGCATATTGAAGGAGTTCCTCTTCCTTAAAGTGATTGAATGTAAAAAGATCAGTTACTGATGGTTTACCAATGGTTAAAGTTCCGGTCTTATCTATTATTACAGTAGAAATATTATTGGCTAATTCAAGACTTTCCGCATTTTTTATTAAAATTCCGTTTGAAGCACCTAATCCTGTTCCAACCATAATTGCAGTAGGTGTAGCTAATCCTAAAGCGCAAGGACAAGCAATTACCAAAACTGCAATAAAATTTATCATTGCAATCGTAAACGGAACTCCGCCAAAAAAATACCATATACTAAAAGTTAAAAGTGCTATACCAATTACGACAGGTACAAACACTGAAGCAATTTTATCGGCAAGATTTTGTACCGGAGCCTTCGATCCCTGGGCTTCTTCAACTAATCTTATTATCTGGGCAATTACAGTTTCTTTTCCGACTGCTGTTGCTCTAAGTACTAAACTGCCGTTATTATTTATAGTTCCTCCGATTACTTTATCATTAATCACTTTATCAACTGGAATGCTTTCTCCGGTAATCATTGATTCGTTTACAGTGCTAATACCGTTTGTAATTATTCCGTCTACGGGAATTTTTTCGCCGGGTCTGACTATTATTTGTTCATTTAGTAATACTTCATTAATAGAAATATCAATTTCCTTTTCGTTTCTAACGACTCTTGCAGTCTTAGGTTGGAGTCCGATTAATTTTTTGATTGCAGATGAAGTTTTTTCTTTTGCGCTAGCTTCCAATAATCTACCCATTAATATTAAGGTAATTATAGTGGCTGCAGTATCAAAATAAATATGATCTCCTGTTTTGGATAAAGCGAGGAAACTGGGGAAGAGCACTGCTATAGTGCTATAAATATAAGCAGTACCTGTTCCGACAGCTACAAGGGTATTCATATCTGCTGAAAAATGTTTTAATAACCGCCATGAAATTGTATAAAATCGTTTTCCTGAAATAAACACAACAAGTGTTGTAGCTAGGAAAAGTAACCTATTTAGATAATCAAAAGGTAAAGGATTCCATAATTTAAACCATTGTGTCATGCTAACCATACTGAAAAACATTATGGGGACAGTCATTACAGCAGCAAAAATAAACTCAGATTTTAGCTGTATATAAGATTTCTTCCGATTCAGATCTTCCGGAATTTCTGTTTCAGCATTATCTATTGAGGATACAGCTGCCTCTTCTTTAACAGGAATTATAAGCTTATAACCAGCATCCTCGACAACATCATTTAGCTTTGCAATGTCAACTATGCCTTCATTAAAAGTAATCGTTACCTTCTCGGTAGCGAAATTCACATTTACGTTATTGACCCCTTCAACCTTTTTTAAAGCTTTTTCAACTCTTGCAACACAACTTGCGCATGTCATTCCCTCAACAGGGAGAGTCAATGTTTTTATTTCATCCATTTTATCTAATTTTAGTTTATAACTTTATATCCGGCTTCTTGAACAGCTTTTATTAAAATTTGGGTATCTATTTTGTTATCATCATACTCAACTTTTGCACTGCCGATTTGCACATCGTTAATTTTAACATTATCAATTTTGCTAAGTTCTTTTCTTACAGCCATGACGCAGTGTCCGCATGACATCCCTTCAATTTTCATCTCATAAGTTTTCATTTGGGTACCTTTCAAATTATTTTTTTAATTTAACAAAACAAATTTAATCTATTTTAGTTTAGTAAAACAGTCATAATAATTTAACAAGTGCTCAGGAAAAATGATTGTATAAGTAATTAAATATCAATAATTTCACTTTAATAAATTTCTAATTATAATAAGATAAGGGCACATAATGAAGTATTTTAATCCGGTTTTTTTAATCTTTATTATATTGTTTTCATTCAGC
>JAJYOQ010000526.1 GCA_021796135.1 Bacteroidota bacterium | reverse complement strand
CAGAAACAATCCCCGAAATGCTTTCGATTGGAGTTTTGAAAGCTCCTCCCAAGCACCCAATATTTTTAGAATGTATGCCTTTAATTAAAAGTAATTGGGGGAATATTCAAGTATTTTCTCAGGTTTATAAAAAATATTTCGGGCATGCAAACCCTACACACAAGAATGAACTTTTCTATCCATATAAATGGAATGAGTATAATAAGCTTTTCAGAAAGACAAATATTCCATTGGATACATATAGTGTTCACTTCTATTCTAATGCTTTGGAATATTGTTTACCAAAGCCAAAGAATTATTTTGAAAGATACTTTTTAAAGAAAAATAGGTTCCATGTTACTGATTTGAATAAAGAATGGTGCGAAAAACATCCCGCAACTTTGTTAGGTAAATTATGGCAATGGCTTTTAAACGGGCAAAGCGTATCCTTGAAAAGTGAATGACCTTGATGATTTTATGAGTACAAATTTAAAATTATAAGGCGATCTAATAATGAATATCATATTCATTCGGAATGCTTTCATTAGCAAAGCTCATTATATGAGTTGTGAGATACAATTAGTCAAAGCTTTGAATACGCTGGGCCATAATGCCAAACTTATAGGAATTGATGATTATAATGAGTTCGGAAAAGAATTAATTTTATTAAAGAGTCCTTTTGGAAAGAGAAGATATTTCCTTTTAAAACTTTCCATCTTTTTGCCATTTTATTCTATAATAAAAAAAATAGATGCAGTAATCGTAGATCCGGGAATAATACCTGGAACCATCTTTCTATTATTATTAAAAAAATTATTTTCAATCAAGGTAATTCTTGATGTTAGGTCTATTCCTGTCGAAGAGAAATTACCTTGGGACTATAAATTATCTTGCAAGATCGCTAAAATATTTTTTGATGGAGCAACTTTTATTACTAATGGGACCAAAAATTATGTTGAACAATTGATAAATTCAAGATTTAATAAATCAGAAATATTCCCTTCGGCTGTAAATCCTTTAACATTTTCTCCGTTTATATCAAATAATATTTCAAGGGAAATAAAGGAAAAGGTAAACAATAGAATGGTGTTCTTTTATCACGGCTCGATTAGTCCAAACAGAGGAATTAATCTCATATTAGATGCAATTAATCAGATCAAAATAGAAATTCCTAATATCTTATTTGTGAGTTTAAGCGGCAATAACAATTATATCAGTGAATATTGTAATTCAAAAAATTATCATCTGGATAATCATTTATTATTGCTGGATATAGTTGACCATGAAAAAGTTCCTGCTTATATAAAATTAGCTGATTTATGTATTATCCCTTTACCAAAAATATTATGGTGGGAGATTTCGAGTCCCCTTAAATTGATGGAATATTTAGCTATGGAAAAACCAATAATTATAAGTGACATAGAGGCGCACAGATTAGTTGTTCCAAAAGATTCTGGATTTGCTTATTATTTTAATCCAGATGATCCGGAAGATTTGGGAAAAATATTAATTAAAGCAATAAGAGAACTGGATAAGCTAAAGTTCTATGCTTTTAAAGGTAGAGAAATGGTACTTGCTAAATTTTCATGGGATATTCAGGCAAGAGTTATTGAAAACTTCATAATTCATTTGTAAATATTTGTATTCAAATTTCCACTCACAATTATAATGAAAATATTATTTTTTAGTTATTTGTTTCCAAATTCAAATTTCCCAAGCGACGGGATATTTAATTTTTCAAGAGCTAAAGCTTTAAAACAATTGGGTTGTGAAGTCGAAATTATAGCTCCGGTTAGTGTAAACCCGCATATGATTTATTTCTTTCCAAAACCGCAGATAAAAAAACAAATTAAGTTATTAAGAAAACTTATTTCGGTTCCCAAAGTTGAATATTATAATGGGATAAAAACATATCATCCCAAATGGTTTAAAGCTCCAAATAAAATATTTTGGAAGTATCATTCTAATATCCTGCATTTTTTTATTGGCAAGAAGATAAACAATATAATAAATGAATATAATCCTGATCTCATAATTGCTACGTGGTTGAACCCATATGCAGCTTACTCACATTATCATCAACAAAACCATTGGAAAACAATTTTTGCTTTATCGGAAGGAAGCGATGTTCTTGTCGATCCGGCAAAATTCAACGGGTGGTCAAGCATTGAAAAGGCTATTAACAAGAATTGCAAAGTGGTAATTGCGGTTTCTAATAAAATGAAAAAGCAAATGCAACGCAAAACAAATCTTCAGCATATAGAAGTAATAAGAAACGGATTTGATGAAAGCATTTTCTTTTATGATGCAAAAAAGGAATATGAAAAAAGTAAATACTTAAAAATAATAACCGTTGCAAAATTTAATCAAGTAAAAGGGCATGATATACTTTTAAATTCTTTGAAATATATTAAAATTCCTGTAAAGATAACTTTTGTGGGCGATGGTCCATTGTTAAAAAAATATCAAGAGTTTGTTTCTAATCATAATTTACAAAACATCGTTGAATTCACCGGAGAAATTCCACACCGGGAAATTCCGGAATTATTAAAAAAGCATGATTTATTTTGTTTACCAAGCCGGTCAGAAGGTTTGCCTGCGGCGCCGCTCGAAGCTATGGCATGTGGATTACCGGTCGTCGCAGCCAATGTCGGTGGTTTGGATGAAATTGTAATAGATGGATTTAACGGCTATTTATGTATCCCTGAATCACCGGAAGATATTGCAGAAAAAATAATTGCTGCATCAAGGATCCAATGGAATAACGAAGAAATTTCTAATTGGGTGACTGATAATTTTAGTTGGGATACCTGGGCATCTCACATTATTGATACTTATGAAAAATTAGTTATAAAAGAAAAAGAATTATTATCGGAATTCACATGATTGACAATCCAGGTTTTATAATTGAGATTAAGAACAGCAATTCAAATGGTAGTGAATATACATTAACTGAGTGTGTAAATAAATTACCAAAAGAATATGGCTCACAAATTATAAAAAACGTACATGAGAAATGGAAATGGTTGTATTTTCTTCCTCAAGAAGAAAATAAACTTCTCTTAAGTCTTTTTTTTGATGACGGTGAAAATGTAATATTATTTTATGGAAGCTTATATAACGATACGTTTATAAATAATATTAATATGCTTTCAGAAGAACTGATGAAAATCGTGAAAAAATCTTCTCTGAATACCTTGACAACTTTTCTAAATTCTCTTTCAGGTTATTATTGCGGAATTGTGGGAGATTGTAAAAAGAATCATTTTATAGCATTTACTGATAGATTCGGAATTGGTAAGCTGTTTTACCACACAGAAAATGGAAATAAAATTTTCTCTACTAATGTATTCTTGATGAATGAATATTTAGCAAAGAAGA
>JAJYOQ010000525.1 GCA_021796135.1 Bacteroidota bacterium | reverse complement strand
AATGACTTGTGAACATTGTGCCATAATAGAAAAAGTTCGCAGCAATTTTAAGACCCTCCCGGCTAATTTTCAAGGCAAAGTTGATTTCCCAATCAATGACACGGCTTATTTCGAAAAGTTATCCAAACTAATTATTCCCAAATGCCAAAAAAACGATCCGCGATATATGTTAACCGCAAAAGCAATAATTCTGTTTTTATTTTTAAACGGTAAATTCGGTCGCACTACTCCCGAAGATCCTCCATCAGTTTTTACTGAACTCGAAAAATCATCCTAGATTTTTTATTCCTTCCCCGCCTTTCTACTTAAACGACATCAAATAAATCACGCCCGCCCGCTCAAAGCTCTCTGAGGGAAGGAGGGTTAAAAAATTTTTATAGAATTACAGTAAAAGAATTAAAACAAATGTTTCATCCATATTTAACCTTATCAGAGGGAGTTAAGATAGCAGCTATAAGTTTTGATAAAGATGTTAAAAAACTTAGCTGCTGTGCGGTGTAAAAATTTTTTTTATCTCATCATTCTCATCGCATTCAATATTGCAATTATCGCAGCACCCATATCGCCAAAGACCGCTTCCCGTATCGTAATAAAGTAAAATTTTTCTTGACTCCGTACTATACTACAGATATTATATTTGTATTAGTTGAAAAATAGGTTTGCAAATGGAACATTATAAAGTCGGCGAAATTGCTAAAAAAGTTGGCTTGAATGTAGAAACCTTGCGCTATTACGAAAAAATAAAAATTATGCCTAAACCAAAGCGTAAGGAATCGCGCTATCGTTTTTATGACGAGGTGGATTTGAAAAGATTACAATTTATAAAAAGAGCAAAAGAACTTGGCTTTACCTTAAAAGAAATAAAAGAATTATTGAATTTAAAAATTGAATCAACTGCTACTTGCGGTGATGTAAAACATTTAGCCGAAAATAAGTTGAAAGACATCGAAGAAAGAATTAAAGACTTGAGAAATATTAAAAGTGTTTTGGCAAAATTAATTAATCAATGTATTTGCGAAGAAATTTCATCCGAAGAATGCCCGATTCTTGAAGTGATAGAACAAAAAGTTAAATAAGTAAAGGAGATTATTATGAAGATAAATAAATTATTCAGAAACAGTGCACTTGTAACAGCTTTGCTGGCATCACTTTGCTGTATTACACCAGTGTTAGCAATATTAGGTGGATTGAGCGGCATTGCATCAACATTTTCTTTTTTAGAACCACTGCGACCATACTTTATTACTTTCACGGCAATTATTCTTGGTTATGCTTTTTACAATGCTTACAAACAAAAAACGACAGAAATTGATTGTGATTGTGAAACAGAAGATAAAGAAAGCAAAAAAAGTTTTATAAATTCAAAATCATTCTTGTGGATTGTTGCTATCATTGCTGTCATTCTAATATCATTTCCTTATTATTCCAAAGTATTTTTCCCGGATTCACAAAATATCGGAATTATTAATTCAACTCATATTGTAAAAGCCAAACTACAAATTGAAGGAATGAGCTGCGCAAGCTGTGAACAATCGGTTGATTACGCACTTAAATCAGAAAAAGGAGTTTTGAGTGCTGAATCTTCTTATAAGACTGGAACAGCTTATGCGAAATTTGATAGCACAAAAGTTAAACCCGGCCAATTGAAGAAAGCAGTTGAAGCAAAAGTGGGTTACAAAGTAAAACAGATTCAAATAATTCCCGCAAAAACAAGGTAAGTAACGAAAAAGAAAATTAAGATGGAGTGATAATAATGTCTATTCAAACAATAAAATTAGAAATCAATGGAATGACTTGTGAACATTGTGCACAAACAATTGCTAAAAAGGTAGTTCAATTAGAAGGAATAATCTCAAAGAATGTAAACTTTCTTGAAAAGAAAGGGGAATTTGAATTCGATTCAGACAAAGTATCAAAATCAGAAATTATTAATACCATTAATTCTATTAGTAATTATCGAGTTGTTGGTGAAGCTGAATTGAATAAAAATAGAACCAGCAACTATGACTTGATTATCATTGGCGGCGGCTCGGCTGCTTTTGCCGCTGCAATAAAAGCAAGTGAACTTGAAAAGAAAGTTTTAATGATAAATGACGGTTTACCCATTGGCGGTACTTGTGTAAATGTAGGTTGCGTTCCATCTAAAACTTTAATAAGAACAGCAGAACAATTTCATATTGCAAATCACCCGAACTTTTCTTCTCTGAAACCAGGTGATAATAAAATTAATTTTAAGGAAATTATTCAACAAAAAACTGAATTGGTAGAAGAGTTAAGACAACATAAATATATAGACGTATTGAAAGATGACCCGAATGTAACGATTCTTAAATCTTGCGGAAAATTAATAGACAAAAACACAGTCGAAGCGGATGGTAAAAAATATTCTGCAGAAAAAATTTTGATTGCAACTGGCTCATCTACTTTTATTCCCGATATTTCCTACTTAAAGGAAATGGATTATTTAACCAATGAAACATTATATGATTTAAAAGAACTCCCCGAACATTTAATCATAATTGGTGGTAGATACATTGCTTTGGAAAATGCTCAAATGTTTGCAAGACTCGGTTCAAAGGTTACAATACTTCAACGCTCGTTCAGAATTCTTCCCGATGAAATGCCCGATGTTACTGAATCAGTAAAAGAATATTTAGAAACGGAGGGAATAGAAATAAAAACCGGAGTAAAAATAAAATCAATTCAAAATAAAAACGGGAAGATATTAATCAACGCTTTGGTTAAAGGCGAAGATGAAACGATTGAAGGTAC
Organism: Bacteroidota bacterium; assembly: GCA_021796135.1. Next base: position 598 of record JAJYOQ010000525.1, on the reverse strand, counting down.
ACATATTTTTGTTGCAGCCGGAAGAAAAGGAAATTCAAAAGGATTTGGTTTAAAAGAAATTGGAGTTGAACTTCATAAGCAAGATTTTATTAAGACAAATGAATATTTGCAAACATCAATTCCAAATATTTATGCTGCTGGAGATATAACTGGTGAGTATTTATTTGTGTATTCTGCCGCTTACGAAGGTTCGCTTGCGGTTGAAAATATGTTTTATGAAAGTCCAAAGAAAAAAGATTACACTGCTTTCCCGTGGACCATATTCACAGACCCACAAGTAGCCGGTGTTGGTATGGATGAAAATCAAGCATACGAGAACAAAATTGAATATCAAGTATCAACAATTCAGCTCAAAGATGTACCACGTTCATTAGCAGCAAGAAATACAAAAGGTTTCATTAAACTTATCCGTAATAAAGAAAACGATGAATTAATCGGTGCAAGAATATTAGCTTCTGAAGGTTCGGAACTTTTGATGGAAATTTCCCTAGCAATCAAATATAGAATTACAGTAAAAGAATTAAAACAAATGTTTCATCCATATTTAACCTTATCAGAGGGAGTTAAGATAGCAGCTATAAGTTTTGATAAAGATGTT
>JAJYOQ010000524.1 GCA_021796135.1 Bacteroidota bacterium | reverse complement strand
CTGCACTTCATCATAAGTCTATCTTGTAGGAAAAGTAATTCCTATGCTGCCTGAAAAACTTTCTAATAATATATGTTCTTTAGTCCCGAATGAGGAGCGACTTACATATTCAGTTATAGCTGAATTGACACCTCGCGGTAAACTTATCAAATACGATATTAAAAAAACTATTATTAAGAGTAAGCGGCGATATACTTATGATGAAGTGCAGGAAATTATAGATAACGGATCCGGAGATTATTCTGTAGAAATATTAAAGCTTAATAAATTAGCACAGATACTAAGGAAAAAAAGGTTAAAAGAAGGCAGTATTGAATTTTCTACACCGGAAGTTAAATTTGATCTTGATGAAAACGGTGCACCTATAAGTGTATACAGGAAAGAGATAAAACAAAGTAATATGCTGGTAGAAGAGTACATGCTGCTTGCAAACCAAATAACAGCAAAGCACATAGCTAGTCCAAAAAAAGGAGATATTAAGCCATTTATATACCGTGTGCATGATTTACCTGACGGAGATAAGATAAATGAATTCGCAAAATTCGTAAAATCCCTAGGTTATAACTTTGATACAGCTGCAGGTTCAAAATCAAATCAATTTCAGAATTTAATTAAATCTGTAAAAGGAACGCAGGAAGAAGTTTTAATTAATGAATTAGCAATTCGTTCTATGGCAAAAGCTATTTATTCGGCGAATAATATAGGTCATTACGGACTTGGATTTAAATATTATACTCATTTTACTTCACCTATAAGGCGTTATTCAGATTTAATAGTTCACAGGCTTTTATATAGATATATTGATTTCGGCAATGATATAAATTATACCTTTCCGCAGCTCGTTGAATTATGTGAGCATATATCAGCATGTGAGAGAAGTGCCGTCGATGCAGAAAGATTGTCTGTTAAGATAAAACAGATTGAATATTTACAAAATCATATCGGTGAAGAATTTGATGCTCTAATTTCAGGGATTACCCATTTTGGTATTTTTGTTAAAATTTCAGAAATACTTGCGGAAGGGCTGATAAGACTTCGAGACATGGCGGGGGATTTTTATATTTATGACGAAAAAAAATATGCATTAATAGGAAGATCCACAAAAAGACAGTTTCGATTGGGAGATAAGATTAAAGTTAAACTTGTTCGGGCAGATACAGAAAAATCCGAATTAGACTTTATTATAATTGATTAAATATTAAATTTTGACTTATTTAGAAGGCTTCGGATCTGGTTTCTTAGCAGTGCTTTTAGCCGGGTTTTTGTAATCAGTTTGATAGAAACCTGTTCCTTTAAAGATTGGACCGCTGCCGGCACCGATTAACCTTTTTACTTTACCTTTGCATTTAGGGCACTCAGTAATTGGATCGTCGCTCATTTTTTGGAATAATTCAAAAGTATTTCCACAGTTATTACATTTATAATCATACGTAGGCATAATCAACCTTAAAAAAAATTTAATTGTAAATTTAATGAAAATTTCGAAAATTTTCTATAAATTAACGGTACTTGTTATCTAAAATACAAAACAGACTAGATTGCAATGTCAAAAAGATTGCAAATACAATTTAGTTTGTACGCTTAAAATATATAATAATTAAAAGCAAAACTAATCGTGAAAAAATTTACACTATTGTTATTGACGGCACTCCTTTTTTCCGGATGTCTAAACTACATTCAAGATGTCTTTCTTTACCCTGACGGAACAGGGAAAATGAAAATTACCTTTTGGACAAAATTTCCTGATAATGAAAGTTTAAAAATTCTTGATAAGGTAGGCATATTTAATCAGGATTCAATTAGAAATGAATTTAGTTCCAGCTTTACAAAAATTAATAGTATAAAAGTATATAGTGATACAACCGATAGCACAACACATGCAATTATCGATTTATCGTTTTCAAATATTGACTCTCTCAATAAAGTCAAAGCTTTTTCCGGCTCTGAATTTTCATTAAAAGACGGAGCATCCGGGCAAAAAATATTTTCTCAATTCATACCGCCAATCGCAACAGGATTTGGAATTAATGGGGATGCCTTTCATGTCAGTTATAAATATACATTTGCCGGTGATATAATAACACATAATGCAACGGATAAAGACGGCAGGACATTAATTTGGAACTACTCTCTTGCTCAAATCGGAAGCGGGAAAACAATATCCGTTACCTTCCTTCCTTTTAAGCTTAAAGAAACTCCTCCATGGATTTATGCCTTATCCGGATTAGTTTTACTTATAGTTTTGATCTTTTTAATAAGAAAAAAGAAAGATTGAGCCCCTTTTTAGTTAATAAATAGATTAAGCTTTGCTTTTTTACTTACAATTTATTGACTTACCAAGGTGATTTATATATATTTCTGGCCTGTTTTTTTAAAATTTAAATATTTGGTAAATGGCTGAGAACGGATATAAAATTTTTTCAGGTAGCTCAAATACTCAATTAGCTGAAAAAATTGCCGAAAAATTGAGTAGACCCTTAGGTTATATTGAATTGAAGCGATTCAGTGACGGGGAAATTTGGAGTAAATATGGAGAAAACATCCGCGGGTCGGAAGTTTTCATAATACAATCCACAAATCCTCCAGCTGAAAACCTTGTTGAGTTATTAATTATGATTGATGCAGCTAAGCGCGCATCAGCCAAAAGAATAACAGCTGTTATTCCTTATTTTGGTTATTCAAGGCAAGATAGAAAAGATCAGCCGAGAGTTTCAATAACCGCAAAGTTAGTAGCAAACTTAATTACGGTCGCCGGTGCAGATAGAATTATGACAATGGACTTGCATGCGGCTCAAATTCAAGGTTTTTTTGATATTCCATTTGACCATTTATATGGTTCTACAATATTTAGCGGATTATTTGATAAGATTAATGAAAATCTTGTAGTAGTTTCTCCCGATGTGGGCGGAATTAAAATGGCTCGTTCTTATGCAAAGAGACTACATGCAGATTTGGTAGTTATTGATAAAAGAAGACCAAAGCAAAATCTTGCAGAGGTTGTTCATATAATAGGCAGTGTCGAAAATAAAGATGTATTGCTAGTGGATGATATGATAGATACTGCCGGAACGTTTATCGGTGCAATTGAAGCACTGAAAAATAACGGCGCAAAGAAAATTTATGGTGCAATTACGCATCCCTTACTATCAGGGCATGCTATTGAAAGAATTAAAAATTCAGAATTAACAAAGTTGTTTGTATCTGATACAATACCGCTAAGTAAGGATGCAGACTTAGATAAGATTTCAGTGATTACTGCTTCGGATATTTTTGCTGAAGCTATTAGGAGAACTTATCATAATGAATCGATAAGTTCACTTTTTGATATAGATAAAGGATAATAAGATTTGGAGTTACAATGGAAAAAGTAGTTTTAAAA